>DATCJQ010000556.1:0-7897 GCA_036562745.1 Flavihumibacter sp. | reverse complement strand
CAGTCCAGCACCGACTATTATTTTGGTGCTGCACTGTCCGGGCTCAAAGATGTGGCCGATAAGCAGCACAGTATTATCATCACCGATGAGCATGTGTACGATGCCTGTCAGAAAAAACTGAAGGGCTGGAATACCATCGTAATCAAAGCCGGCGAGGAATACAAAATACAGCAGACGGCCGATGCCATTATCGATTCCCTGATTGAAATGGAAGCAGACCGCAAAACTACCCTGATCGGATTGGGTGGGGGCGTGGTAACCGATCTGACAGGCTATGTCGGTTCGATTTATATGCGCGGCATTCGCACCGGATTTGTTCCAACCAGCCTGCTGGCCATGGTAGATGCTTCCATCGGCGGCAAGAACGGAGTGGATGTGGATGTGTACAAAAACATTGTGGGCATCATCCGTCAGCCCTCTTTCCTGTTCTTTGATACCAGCCTGCTGCAAACGCTTCCGGAATCGGAGTGGAAAAATGGTTTCGCAGAAATCATAAAACATTCGGCAATCAAGGATGCGGCCATGTTCCGTCAGCTGCGCGAGCATGATCTGGACTGGTATCGCAAAAAGAAAACCGAACTCGCCGCCCTGGTTCGCCGGAACGCATTGCTGAAAACCAAAGTGGTGCAGTATGACGAAACTGAACAAGGTGATCGCAAACTGCTGAATTTCGGACATACACTGGGGCATGCGCTGGAAAACCAGTACGAATTATCCCATGGCCAGGCGGTGTCAATTGGCATGACCTATGCTGCGCACCTTTCGGAGGAGCTGTTGGGCTTCCGTCAGGCAGAGCAATTGGTGGAACTGATTTCGCAGTACGGTTTGCCAACCTATGCAGATTTCGATCGCACCAAAGTATTTGATGTGTTGAAACACGATAAGAAGAGGGAGCGTAAAAACCTGCATTATATTCTGCTGGAGAAAATCGGAAAAGGCGTAATACATACCCTCCCGCTTCAGGAGGTTAAACAACTTATTGAAAAGATTTAAAGCAATAGAATGGTAGTAACGGTAAGTCCCTCTTCCATCGGGGGAGAAATATGGGCTGCGGCTTCCAAAAGTTCCATGCAACGCGCCTGTGCAGCCGCACTTGCTGCGGGTGGAACCACCATTATCCGGAATCCGGGTAATTCAAACGATGACCGCGCCGCCCGTGCGGTAATCGAAGCCATGGGAGCCACGCTGGAAGAAGGAGAGCATCAACTGATCATAAAATCTTCGGGTATCCATGCCCGTTCGAACACCGTACATTGTGGTGAAAGCGGCTTGGGCATTCGCATGTTCACGCCACTGGTGGCTTTGAATAAAGATGCCATCACCATTACCGGTGAGGGGAGTCTGGTTACCCGTCCCATGGATTTTTTCGATGAAGTGCTTCCGCAACTGGGAGTGCAGGTCAAATCACAGGGCGGCAAACTTCCGTTGGAGGTAAAAGGTCCGCTGCAACCCAGGGATATCACGATAGATGGTTCACTGAGTTCACAGTTCCTTACCGGAATTCTGCTGGCCTATGCCGCAGCCGGCGCGGCCAATGTTAGCGTCACTGTTACCAACCTGAAGAGCAAGCCCTATGTGGATCTGACCCTGGCAGTGATGGAAGCATTCGGGCTGGAAGTTCCCGAGAACCGCAATTACGAAAGTTTCCACTTTAAGGGCAACAGACCGGTTACCGGTGGAGAAAGATCCTATACTGTGGAAGGCGACTGGAGCGGGGCAGCATTCCTGCTGGTTGCCGGTGCCATAGCCGGCGAAATCGTGGTAAAAGGACTGGATGTTTTTTCCACCCAGGCAGATAAAGCTATCTTACAGGCATTGATGAGCTGTGGTGCCGGTATCAGTATCGAGCCCGAACAGATTACGGTTCGTCCGATGCCGCTGAACGCATTCCAGTTCGACGCTACCGATTGTCCCGACCTCTTTCCGCCCCTGGTAGCCCTGGCATCCTTTTGCGAGGGTACTACTGTGATTCAGGGAGTGGAGCGCCTGGCACATAAGGAAAGCAATCGCGCGCTCACCCTGCAGGAAGAATTTGGTAAAATGGGTATCCGTATCGATTTGCAGGACGACCTGATGCTTGTTTACGGCGGAACCGGTGTAAAGGGCGCCAATGTACATTCGCATCACGATCATCGCATAGCTATGGCCTGTGCCGTTGCCGCATTAAAAGCTAACGGTGATACCACTATCGAAAACGCAGAAGCAATCAATAAATCCTATCCCAGTTTTTATGAACATATTCGTTCCCTGGGGGCTAACGTAAAAGAAACTGTATGAATTCATTCGGAAGAAATTTTCGGGTATCCATAGTGGGGGAATCTCATGGTCCCGCTGTAGGCGTAATACTGGATGGGGTTCCTGCCGGATTGTCCATCGCACCGGAAGATTTCGCAACAGATATTGAAAGAAGAAAGGGCGGCGTGCAAAAGGGGACCACTCCCCGCAAGGAAGATGATCTTCCCATATTCCAAACCGGGATCTTTAGCGGAAGAGCCACCGGTGCGCCCATGACCATTCTGTTTGAAAACAAGAATACCAGATCGGGCGATTATGAAAAGCAGCGCGCCGTTCCGCGCCCCGGGCACGCTGATTTCGTAGCCCATCAGAAATTCGGTGGCTTTGAAGATTTCCGGGGAGGCGGTCATTTCAGCGGGCGTTTAACCGTGGGGTTGGTGGCTGCCGGAGTGATTGCCAAAAAGATGCTGCGCAACATCGAGGTAAAAGCATCCATTCTTGAAATAGGTGGGGAAGCCGATATCGAAAAGGGATTACAGAAAGCTATTGATGCCAAGGATTCCATTGGAGGCATTGTCGAATGTCGCGTGCAGGGATTGCCTGCCGGACTCGGAGAACCATTCTTCGACTCCATCGAATCGGTGTTGGCACATGCAGTATTCGCCATCCCCGCGGTTCGGGGCATTGAATTCGGAACCGGATTTGCTGCTGCAAGGATGTTTGGTGTGGAGCACAACGATCCCATTGAAGATGCCAGCGGAAAAACCCGAACCAATCATGCCGGCGGCGTGGTGGGTGGTATCACCAACGGAAACGAGCTGGTGTTCCGGATTGCCATCAAGCCGACATCCTCCACCCCGAAAGAGCAACTGACCTATAACTGGGAAACCGGCCAACAGGAGACCTTTTCGGTGAAGGGCAGGCATGATCTGTGCATAGCCCTGCGCGTTCCGGTAGTGCTGGAAGCAGTTACAGCCATGGTGCTGGCAGACTTCATGATGCAGGCCGGACATATTTCCCGCGTGATGCCATAATGGTTATATTTATGGTAAGGGGGAAACCTCAGGTAATTATGATTAGATCAAAAAGAAAGGGCTGGCTGGCAAGGGTTCACAGATTGGTTTTCGGTGCGGTTTGGATCATGGCCATTGCATGTGGTGGTTCCGATAAGCCCAAAGAAATTGTGCTGGTTGACCAGCCCGAGCAGGTACCCCTGGTAGTTAGTGAGCAGATCTCCGAATTGCTCGAATATATTTCTAACAGGGATGGCTACCTGAACGATTCCACCCGGCTGAGCCAGACCGGGCTCCTGCAATCCTTTTACTCCGAACGACATAATCAGCCGGTCTGGAGCGAGGGCAATGCCTGGACCCCCGCGGGCGATAGTCTTTTTTTCTTCATAAGTCAAAGTAAGAAATCGGGGCTGTTTCCCTCCGATTATTACCATCTTCCCTTATTGGAAATCCGCAATAAAATGGTGCTGGATTCCATCAGTCGCAAAAACGCCGTGCTTTGGGCACGGGCCGATCTGCTGCTGACTGATGCCTGCTGGAAGCTGGCGCAGGATCTCAAATACGGACATCTGCAAAAGGATAGCGTTACGCTGCGTAAGGACACCGCGCTGACCGATTCCCAACGCCTGGTGATTGTTCAAAATATCCTGCAAAGCGGGCGGCCGGGGTCCGTGCTGGAAACCCTCGAACCACAGCATGATGGCTACCGGCAGCTTAAATCAGCACTGGCAATCTTTTTGCAAACGGCGCGGTTCGAACGGGTGGAAAAGATTCCTTATCCGGCCCCGGACTCCCTTCAATTCGTTGACCAGGTGGCGGCAAAACTGCGCGAGCTCGGATACATCGATAGCAGTTGGAGGGCAGGGGATGACTCCCTTCTGTATGCCAAAGCCGTTAAGAAATACCAGCAGGCCCGGGGGATACCCTCCACCGGCCTGGCAGCCACACTTACGGTTGCCAGTCTGAATACGACCGATTGGGATTATTTCCAGACCGCGGCCCTGAACCTCGACCGTTACCGGCAACTGCCCGAAACCCTTCCCTCTACCTATATTTGGGTGAACCTGCCGGCTTTTCAGTTGAAGGTGATCAATGAAGATACCGTGGCGCTGGAATCCAAAATTATTGTCGGCAATCCCAAAACGCCCACACCGGTGTTGAACAGCGCCGTTACCAATTTTATTACCTATCCGCAGTGGACGGTTCCCTACAGCATTATTTTTAAGGAGATGCTGCCCAAGATCCGAAAGGATATCAACTACCTGGAAAAGGAAAACCTGATGGTGGTGGATAAATACGATAGCGTGATCCCACCCGAAAATATCAACTGGGCAACGGTTACCCAGCATAATTTCCCCTATCTCATCCGGCAACGCGAGGGCGATGATAACAGCCTGGGAGTGATGAAATTCAATTTCCGCAATAAGTACGCCGTGTATCTGCACGATACCAATGCCAGGGGGCTGTTTTCACGCGATAACCGTGCGCTTAGCCATGGATGCGTTAGGGTGCAGCAATGGGAAAAACTGGCCAATTTTCTGGTGCGGAACAACGAGATCCGGTATCCGCCCGATACCATACGGGCCCTCATTCAGCGGCAGGAAAAGAAAACAATCAGTGATTTTTCGCCGGTACCAATCTATATACGATACTTCACAGCAGAGGCCCATCAGGGCAAAATTCGTTTTTTTGGCGATATTTACGGAGAGGATAAGCGCTTAATAGAGCGTTATTATGCGTCCAAACCTGAATATCCATGAAAATAAAAACCAGATTTTTAATTCTTGCACTCTCGCTCTCGGGAAAAATAGGATGGGGGCAACTGGCCGCCAGTCCGGATTCCATCCCCGCTGCCTTAACCACCAGCGACAGCCCGGCTGCCAATAGGAAGAAACGTGTAGCCAACCTCAACAGAATCCAATACGGTATCGCCAGCTATTATGCAAAAAAGTTCCACGGACGTCGAACGGCCAATGGCGAAATATATGATTCCACCAAACTAACGGCGGCCCATAACGGATTACCCTTCGGTACCTGGGTAAAGGTAACCAACCAGCGAAACGGTCGTTCCGTAATCGTTCGGATAAATGATCGCCTGCATCATGCCAATCAAAGAGTGATAGATCTTTCCGAAACGGCCGCTAAGGAACTTGGCTTTTATAGCCGGGGGCTGACCAAAGTAAAAGTGGAAGTATTGGGAAAAAAGCGGCCGGAAAACCCTTAGAGCACACGGCAAATGGGTAATAATAATAAATAATTTCGACATTCCCCAACTAGATTCTATTTTTGCGGCAGTTTAAATGCCACGCATATGAAGAAAATAATGTTGTCATTAGTGTTTGGACTGGCGATTACTTCTGTTTTTGCTCAAACCAATGACTATAAAAAGAGAGCAGCTCTTGGAATTCATTTCTTCGGTAACGACTTTGAAACCGCTACCAAAATAAGAAATAGCTCCCTCAGCACAGTCCTGAAAGACAAAGAATGGGCTAAAATCGGAGATCACAACTTCGGTTTTGGTATCAATTACATGAAGGGGTTGACCAATCACCTCGATTTCTCCACCACCCTTGGTTTGTCTTTCCTTGAGTATCCGATTCGCAACAAAGCAGCCGTAGGTGACGGTGGTCTCTTCGAGTGGGATGCCATGATTCACGCGAAGATGCTGAGCGATAAATATTGGGTGTCTCCCTACCTGTCTGCAGGTTTGGGTGCTTCCAAATTCCAGGGTTACTATGGTGCCATTCTCCCCATGGGTGTTGGTATCCAGGTTAACTTCTTCGATGAAGCTTTCCTGCTGATCAACTCTCAATACCGGATGCGTGTTACCAACACCACCGAAAACCATTTCTATCACAGCATTGGCTTTGCCGGTAATATCGGAAAAGCTAAAGAAGTGAAAGTAATTCCTCCTCCGCCTCCTCCCGTTGTTGAGCCGGTTGATACCGATAAAGACGGTGTGGTGGATTCTCTGGACGCATGTCCCGATATCCCCGGTCTGGCTTCCCTGCAAGGTTGTCCGGATAAGGATGGCGACGGTATCGCTGATAAAGATGATAAATGTCCGGATGTTCCGGGTATCGCCCGTTACAACGGATGTCCGATTCCTGATACCGATGGCGATGGTGTAAACGATGAAGAAGATAAATGTCCGGATGTGGCTGGTGTTGCCCGCTACAATGGTTGTCCGATTCCCGACCGCGATAACGACGGTGTAAACGATGAAGAAGACCGTTGTCCGGATCTGGCTGGTCCCGCTGATAATGCCGGATGTCCGAAACTGGAAGCTTCCAAATTCAACGCTGCTGCGGTTCAGTTCGTAACCGGTAGCGCTACCCTTACTGCTACTGCACGCAAAGAACTGGATAAAGCTGCACGCATCCTGAACGAACAATATCCCCAGCTGAAAGTTGAAATCAGTGGTCACACTGACAATACCGGTAAAGCTGAGTTCAACCAGAAACTTTCCGAAAAACGTGCTGATGCCGTTCTTCAGTACCTGGTGAAAAAAGGTGTGGACGCCAGCCGTCTGACCGCTGTTGGATATGGACAGGATCAACCTGTTGCTGATAACAGCACTGCTGCCGGACGTACTCAAAACCGTCGGGTAGAATTCAAGGTGAGCCAATAATCGCGTTTGCGAAGAAATACCGAAGGCCGGTTCCTCCATGGAGCCGGCCTTCTTCTTTTGAGTAATAGTGTCGTAGATTCGGGGAATCAAGACGAGCGAAGACATGCAGAACAGTTTTAGTTTCCATCCGAATCTGGTAATAAGAACGCCTCATTTTCCCCTTACGATGGAAGTACGGGAGGATCAGCTGGACGAGCTGCTGAGCCACCCGCTATTTATGGAAGCCCTCTACCTGGCTTCACCGGTTCTGTATGAAGAATGCCTGAAAATGTCCCGCGGCGAAATCAGCTCGCCCAGAGAACTGCGTAAGATCCGCCATTCCCTGGTGAAATACTATACACGTATGTTCAGCCGCTGTACGCCCTTTGGGCTGTTTTCCGGCTGCTCCATTGCGCGGTGGGACAGGAATAGCCAGCTGGTCATAGATTCCTCGGAATTTGAGCGTCATACGCGTCTGGATATGCATTATCTCTGTGCCCTGGCACAATTCCTCGCCGGATCACAGGGGGTGATGGAGCACCTGATGTTTACCAGGAACTCCACGCTCTATCAGATCGGTAACGAAATCCGCTATATCGAATATTTCTATAAGGAAGGAAAACGCACCCATAAAATCAGCGCCATCGTACGCACTGAATATGTCGACCGTATTGTGGATATGGCCAAGGGATTCCATTCCATGCATGCCTATGCCGAATCGCTCGTGGATGAGGATATAAGCCTGGAGGATGCCATGGAATTTGTACGCGGACTGATAGATGCTCAGGTGCTGGTAAGCGAGCTCGAACCCGCCATCACCGGTCCCGAATTCGCACAGCAGATCATCAGTTCCCTCGAAAAACGAGTGCAGGATGCGGGTGATACCATCCCGGTGATTTTGAAATTTCTCAGAGGGGTGCAGAAAGGACTGAAATCCCTCGATGATCACAAAGTGAATGACCCCCAACAGTATGGGACGATAAAGGAAATGCTGCAGGCGCTAAGGGTTCCCTATGACGAATCCAAACTGTTTCAATGC
>DATCJQ010000082.1:0-6781 GCA_036562745.1 Flavihumibacter sp. | reverse complement strand
GAAAAAAAAGATTAGTCCAATAAAAACTTTGAAATCAACCTAAACTAGCGTTTAACATTCCCTTAACCGCCAATATATTTGGCAAAACTAACACTCGTGAATATGGCTGCAACAAAAAAGCTCTCCGGCTGGCTCTGGAGTCTCATGCTCCTTTTCGCTGCACTTACCGTGCAGGCGCAAGACCGGCAAATTTCAGGAAAGGTTACGGACAAGAAAGACGGATCTCCCATGGTGGGTGCTACCGTTACTGTGAAAGGTACAACCATCAGTACTTCAACTGAAGTGGATGGTACATTCAGATTATCCGTTCCTGCTTCTGCAAAAACACTGGTAATCAGTAGCGTTGGCTACCAGACTACAGAGGTTGGAATTTCTGACCAGGTTAATGTAAGTCTGGAAGCAGGCAATGAAAATCTTTCCGAAGTAGTGGTTGTGGGATTCGGTTCCCAGATTCAGAAAGACCTTACCGGCAATATTGCCCGCGTAAAGGCAAAAGACATTGAAAACCTTCCGCTTCCCAGCGTGGATCAGGCTCTCCAGGGTAAAGCGGCTGGTGTATTTGTAAACTCCCAGTCAGGTAAACTGGGTCAGGCTGTAACCGTACGGATTCGTGGTAACTCCTCTATCAGTGCGAGCAGTCAGCCTCTGTATGTTGTTGATGGAGTTCCCATCACTACAGACAACCAGGCCAGTTATGGTGGTGACATGAACCCCCTGATTGACCTCAACCCCAACGATATCGCATCTATAGAAGTACTGAAGGATGCGGCTGCCGGTGCCATCTTCGGTTCCCGCGCGGCAAACGGCGTGGTGCTCATCACCACCAAGAAAGGTAAGTCCGGAAAAACTCAGGTTACCGGTAACTTCCAGACTGGTTTCGCGGAAGCTACGCGTCGGGTGGAATTCCTGAATGCAAGAGAATATGGCGAAATGTTCCTGCGTGCGGCTAAATACTCAGACGACCGTGATGGTCTGGACTATGAGGATCCGGATAGCTGGACCACTTATGCTTATGATTTCCTGGACTATTACAGCTTTGGTGAGTGGTCTCCCAATACTACCAAAACCTACGACTGGCAGGAAAAAGCATTTCAAAAAGGTAGCTACAACCAGGCCGATATCCAGCTAATGGGTGGTAACGATAAAACAAAAATTTACGCCTCCGTTCAGTACATGGACCAAATCGGTACCGTGGTAGGTAACAACCTGCGCAGACTTTCAGGTCGTCTGACTGTTGATCATACAGTAAATAATTGGTTGAGCATGGGCTTTACCAGTGGTCTATCCAAGACTACGACACGTCGTCTGCCTGGTGATAACGCGTTTTCAAACCCGTTACAGGCATCTGCACTGCCCACCATTACTCCGTTTACCGATCCCAACACAGGATTGATGACAGGTACACCTCCCGGTGCAGAGGGCAGAACACTGTACTACAACCCCTTCCTTTCTATTAAGTATGCCAACTACATGCAAACTGTTTACCGCAATTTTACAAATGCTTATGCAGTAGCAAAGATTGCTCCGGGACTTGATTTCCGTACTGAACTGGGTATGGACCTCCTGGCCCAACAGGAAGAAGGATATTGGGGGTCTGAAACAAAACGAAACACATCTGCTCCCAAAGGTGTTGGTGAGTATCGCACTGCCTTTGTTTACAATTACAACACCAACAACTATATCACTTACAAAAAGGAAATCGGTCTATCAAATATCGAAGGCGTGGTGGGTATGCAATACCAAAAATCACGTTCTGATTATGGCTTCGTAGAAGGTACCGAATTCCCCTCTAACGCGTATAAAAAAATCATCAGCGCCGCTACAAAATCAGGCGGAAGCTCCAATACCTCAGATTACTCCTTTCTCTCTTACTTTGCTCGTGTGAACTACAAGTATAATGATAAGTACCTGGCTTCACTCAGCGTGCGTCGTGACGCTTCATCCCGCTTTGGTCCGGATTCAAGATATGGTTACTTTCCCGCAGGTTCACTGGGATGGATTATCTCCAACGAAGACTTCATGTCTAAGTCTGCGTTGATTTCCTTCCTGAAACTCCGCGCCAGTTACGGTGTGGTTGGTAACGCTGAGATCGGTAATTATCCGCACCTGGGACTGTTTGCCGGTGATGCCGGTTACAATGGTAACGCTGGTCAACGTCCGACTCAGATCGCCAATCCCGATCTGAAATGGGAAACTACCAAGCAATTTGACCTCGGTTTGGACTTCGGTGTTCTCGATAACAGGATCAGTGGTGAAATCGACTACTATGTTAAGAAGACTTCCGGCCTCCTCCTGAACGTAAACATTCCCGGTACCTCAGGTTTCACTTCACAAGTTAAAAACGTGGGTAAACTGGAAAACAAAGGGTTTGAATTTGTATTGAACACCCAGAACACTGTTGGTAAATTCAAATGGTCTACCAATATCAACCTGGCCAGAAACAAGGGTAAAGTGGTAGATATCCAGGGACAGATCATCGAAGGCGGTATTTCAGGTATGAACCGTGTGATGGAAGGTCAACCTGTTGGTGTATTCTACGCTGTTGAATATGCTGGCGTTAATCCCGAAAACGGTGATGCCCTGTTCTATAAAAATACATTGACCAATGGTCAGCGTGATAAAACAACTGTTAACGCTTCAGGTTACAACTCTGCAGAGCGCGTGGTTGTGGGCGACCCGAACCCCGATTGGATCTTCGGTGTAACCAATAACTTCTCTTATGCAGGATTCGACCTCTCTGTATTCTTCAATGGTGTTACCGGTAACCAGCTCAACATTTACGGTATGGGGCGTTACTCTTCAGCAAACTTCCGTTTCGAGGATAACCAAACCCGCGATCAGCTGAGAGCCTGGACTACCCCCGGTCAGAAAACAGATATTCCTCAGGCCCGTCTGTATGCTAACAACGGTGCACAGATCAGCAGCCGTTACATTGTTGACGGTGACTACCTGCGTCTGAGAAATATCACCTTAGGATACAACTTCCCGGCATCTGTGACCAATCGTCTGAAAGTTTCTAAGCTGCGTGTATATGCAAGCGCTCAGAACCTGTTAACCTTCACCAGCTATCCTTACTGGGATCCCGAGGTTAACTCAGATGATTTTGATTCCAACATCGCAAAAGGAAACGATTTCTATACCGCTCCTCAGCCCAGAACAATCCTGTTCGGTATCAATGTTGGACTCTAATGTTGTATTAAAACTATTAATTGAAGATTATGAGAAAAATTCTTAGCATATGCGCGGTAGCTGTTATGATGACAGCCTGCGAAAAGAAACTGGACCTAAAGCCTTATTCGAGCATTGAGCGCGAGCAGGCTCTCCTTACCGAAGAAGATGTTCGCGTAACTCTGATAGGTGTTTATGACGGTATTCAAAGAGCAACTCTGTATGGCGGTGATATAATGGTTATAAACGAGTTGCTGGGTAACCGTGAGAATATCCTCTTTACCGGTACATATCCTGGTCTGGCTGATATCCATGCACTGGAGATTACCACCCAGAACTCTTTCGGTACCGATACCTGGAACGCTGCCTACAACACCATCAACAGAGCAAACTATGTTCTTTCAGCTTTGGATAAAGTCACCTCTTCCGAAACTGAGCGTAATCGCATTGAGGGAGAAGCATTGTTCCTCAGAGCCTCATTGTTTTTTGAACTGGTGAAACTGTATGCGAAACCTTACGGCGATGGTGATAACAGCACTAATCCCGGTATTCCTTTGGCGCTGACTCCGACTGATTTCATTACAGAAGAGAGTTTTGTATCCCGTAATTCAGTGGCGGAAGTTTATGCAAAAATTGTCGAAGACCTTACTGCGGCGGAAGCCAAGATTTCGGCCAATGGCCTCACTTCAAAAGCTTCTGTTGCTGCCATGCTGTCAAGGGTAGCGCTGATGCAGGGCAATTATGAAATGGCGCGTGATGCAGCAAACCGCGTGCTGTCATCCTATTCACAAGGACGTTCCCTTGCTTTCGAATTTAGCAATCTGTGGTACACTTATGCTCTTAGAGGAGGCAATGTTCCATCAGAGTATATTTTCACCATGTTGGTCACACAACAGGATGGTACAAATAGTTTGAACACCTATTTCGGAACAGGTACAAGCCTTAATGGAACGGGTGGCAGGAGCGATTGTAAAATTCTGCCTGCTCACATTGCAAAATATGAGCCCGGAGATGTGAGAGGAAGTTTCTTTGTACAGTCTGGAAACAGCTTCTATACACAGAAACATTTGGACATTTATGGTCATGTTCCCATTATTCGCTTGGCTGAAATTTACCTGACTCGTGCTGAAGCAAACTTCCGCCTGGGTACAAGTGTGGGTGCTGATCCGCTGGATGACGTTAATACTATCCGTGAGCGTGCCGGTCTGGATCCCCTCGCAGTTGTGACCCTGGATGATATCCTGAAGGAAAGATATCTGGAACTGGCTTTTGAAGGTCAGGGACTGTCTGATGCAAAAAGAACACGCAGCAACTGGTCCGGTACAGCCTGGAACTCTTCCAAGCTGATCCTGCCAATTCCGCAACGTGAAATAGACGTTAACCCGAACCTGGTTCAAAACGAAGGTTATTAATAATAGCATGAGCAAATAAAGAAAAGCCAGTCCCTTACAGTGGGAACTGGCTTTTTTTAATTAGAATCTTTCCGCTATCCCCATCTGAGGATTAATCTGAATTACAAGTTTATAACTTCATATGGGAGGGTGTATCTTACATTGAGGTTGCCGTCAAAAATGGGCCATTGCATCTGGAAGCCCCAACCTTGATCTGTCGTCCCGTTGCCAAAATAGTAAGTTCTGTTTATTATAAAATTCCGAATAATTGGGTCTTTACTCTGCACTGTGGTACTCACTGTTGTTGTATATGTTTGCCCATTTGAAGTATAACTGGCAGAAGTTGTAAATGTGGAAGGGGAATTGTCATCATCTTCATAAATGCAGAGTGCTTGTTCAATTTTATCGGTGGTCCAGTTGGTATCCCACAACATGAGAACTTGTTTCCAATTACCCTTTCGGATGTCTCTTCGTTTCATATCAACGGGAATGAAATGAATTCCAGCATTAACATTTCCGTTTGCATCCGAGTTTGCAAATCCTCGTCCAAAACGTAGTTCCGAGCCGCCTCCGTTTTTCAGGCTAATTAATTTATCATATTGCTTCGTACATTTTACCCAGCCCAAATAAACCTTATAAATAGTCTCTCCGGTAATTGGAGGGTTGGGGGGTGGTGTCGGGTCATTACGAACATCGGAAATATGGATAATATGGGTGGGGCGTGCACCGTCAGCGTACTGATCATTGACCGTAACGTTTTTCCACCGAATTTCTTTTGGTGCATCGCGCCCCGCCTGATAGATATAGGGTTCGCTTCCGGGACCTGAATCGGCTTCCCTATCTGCCATTACTATAGTGACAAGCCTGGGAAGGTTTGCGTCTGGGTCATTTACTCCCATCGCTCCCGGGTTATACAACGCCCCCCATGATTCTGAATATGGGAAATAGATTTTTATCCCCTCAACTTGGAAAACCTCAAGAGGGAGGGAATCCAGTCCAACCATTACTGAAGTCCCCCGCATATTGTTGGATGCACTGCCCGGGCCATCCAGATACTGTCGGAAATATTTG
This sequence comes from Flavihumibacter sp., assembly GCA_036562745.1. Taxonomy (GTDB): domain Bacteria; phylum Bacteroidota; class Bacteroidia; order Chitinophagales; family Chitinophagaceae; genus Flavihumibacter. Next base: position 1,151 of record DATCJQ010000082.1, on the reverse strand, counting down.
CTCACCAATGGGTGTGAACGGGGGCTTACGTGTTTTAGAAATTCATTTTGAAACGTCCCCTCTTTTACTCTCATTTTTTTGAAAGCAGGGTGCTGGTATAAACCAACTGAATTTCTAGAAAGGAGACTTACGATAGAGATTGATTCATCCCGATCGTATTCGGAATAAATTGCTGCGTTTACTTCATCCAAGGCGTCCTGGTTGATATATACTTTCTTTAGAATATCACCTAACTCCTTGATTAATGCAACGTATTGTTTCTCTTTTTCGGTTGTCGGAAAAACTGCTTGTTCGAGTCTTTCTTCGTCCCATTGTTTCCGACAGGAAACTGAAAGAAGAATTAAAGTAGAATAAATGACAAATTTCTTCATTTAGTGTGTGTTTAATGGTTAATGATTGTAGGATTAAAGCGAAAAGGTCTTCAGAAACCTACCCTATTTCCTTTTGCAGATCAAAATTTTTACACCAAACGGCAAATGCTAGGTATAAAATTCTTTCAAATGAGTGCGGGAGGGTTAGAGTGGAAAGAAATTTGAAAAAAAGCCGACTAGTGATAGTCGGCTTTTTTTATGCTGGGCAGAAACTTATGTGGCTATAAAGGCAATTCGTTGGTGTGTGTGGGTGCTGCGCTCAGAGTTTGATCTCGTCTTCGTGATCGTCGAAGAAATGGAACTCGGTAAGATGATAATTGGTATTGGATTGCAGTTTGATATTCTGTTTAAACTGCCGCTTCCATTTCCAGACTTTGCTGAAGATCCATCCCTTGGTGAGATAAGCATACATGATGGGGTGAACAGCCAGCGTAAGATTGCGGTGCTTGTGTGTAATCAGGTAATTCAGATTCTTTTCGATTTCATCTTCCAACACCAGGGATGAAGAAATTTTGCCGGTTCCGTTACAACTCGGACAAACCTCCATCGTATTGATGTTCAGTTCAGGTTTCATCCGCTGACGCGTGATCTGCATCAATCCGAATTTGGAAATCGGGAGCACGGCATGTTTGGCACGGTCGGGCTTCATCATGGTTTCCATCGCGTCCATCAGCTTCTTCTTGTTTTCGGGAAGCTTCATATCGATGAAATCCACCACGATAATGCCACCCAGATCGCGTAAGCGAAGCTGTCTGGCGATCTCTTCAGCGGCCTCCATGT
>DATCJQ010000078.1:0-18564 GCA_036562745.1 Flavihumibacter sp. | reverse complement strand
CGGTTATATCATGCTGCCGGAGTTCTACGCCGATTTCGATAACCCCCGCGGTGCGCGGAGCGCTGTGGATGTGGCCAAGGAAGTGATCAAACTGAAAGAACAGAAAGTGGATGGTATAATCATCGACCTGCGTAATAACGGTGGCGGTTCTCTCTATGATGTGGTACAAATGGCCGGACTCTTTATCGAAGATGGTCCCATCGTACAGGTAAAAGACCGTGATGGTAAGCCCAGCATCCTGCGTGACCGCGATAAGAGCGTATTGTACGATGGTCCGCTGGCTGTAATGGTGAACGAATTCAGCGCATCTGCTTCTGAAATCTTTGCCGCTGCCATTCAGGACTACAAACGGGGTATTGTAATCGGAAGTACTTCCACCTATGGTAAGGGAACGGTTCAGCGTAATATTGGCCTGGATAAGGAAACCGGTATGTTCAGTTCCAACAGCGAACTGGGTACTATCAAGCTGACCCTGCAGAAATTCTATCGCATCAATGGAGGCTCCACCCAACTCAAAGGGGTGAATTCCGATATCGTGATACCTGATGTGCTGGAGAAAAGCAAGGTGCGCGAAAAAGATGATCCCACCGCACTGGCCTGGGATGAAGTGGCCAAGGCCCAGTACAATACCTGGAAATCGCCCTACGATCTCAACCAGGTGATTCGAAACAGCCAGATGCGGATCGATAATAATCCGGCTTTCAATCTGATTAAAACAAATACTGAATGGCTGGCAGAGCAGAACGACCGGGTCTATTCCCTTAATCTGAAAAAATTCCGCGAGGAGAAGAAAAAAATCAACGCCACGGTTAAACAAATAGAGACCCTGTACAAATTATCCAATGAACTCGAAGTGGAAAGTCTGCCGGGTGATGAAGATCGTTTCGCAACCGATCAGGACAAACTGACCCGTTACAAAGCCTGGAAAAAAAGTCTGCGTAACGATATCTACCTGAACGAAACCATCAATGCGGTGAACGATATGATCTACCAGCAGAACCTGGCCATGAAGCAGGGTGTCGACAGCAAACTGGAGAATATTAAACCCGGGAATTAATAGCCCGGTAGTGAACCCGGGGGCAGTGAGCCCAGGTGATGACAAGCTCCCCGTTCAATAATTCGTTAATAGAAAGGTTCGGAAGATCAAATTCTCCGAACCTTTTTGTTTATATGCCCCTATGGGGATTATGACTGCAGGTATCTTTCTTTAATGATGTTCGCATGGTGTCTGGCGTGACCCGCCATGATAAAACAGAGCGCCACAACGGAAACCGCGTCATTGCTGGCTATCCCCTGTGCATTCAGCTGTTCATCTGTGAATCCGCTTATCATGCGGAGATTGCTTTTCCGAACCTGACGGAACTCCTTTAGCATGTCCTGCCAGCCGCGGATGGCCACATTGGCATTGGCGGCATAGGAATCTTCATCAAAACTGGGAAGGGGAGTGGTGTCGAGGCGTGCAATGCGGAGGGCGCGGTAAGCAAAGATGCGCTCGGCATCAATCACGTGCTGCAGTACCTGCTTGATGGTCCATTTTCCCTCTGCATAGGCATAATCAATTTTGTCTTCCGGTATGGATCCCAGAAATTCAAGGAATTCATCCGTGTTCTTGCGAAGTGCTTTTCGGGCGTCCTTTGATATTACGAGTTGAACATAGGGCTCGTAGTGAGACGCATAAACAAGGTTGTACACAGTATAGGTTTTGATAATAAATAACCCGGCCGGGTTTAGGGCCGGCCGGGTTGAATGCTTTAATAAGCTAAATTATCCTTTTTTTCCTTTCTTAAGGCTTGATTTTGGCTTGTTGGTGGACTTCATTTCCGCCTCGATCGCAGCAGCAAGTTTAGCCGCCTCGTAAGCGTTCACCAATCCACCCGTTTTGCTGATTTCAGACAGCTCCACTTCCTGATCGGTACCCGGTATTTTCACCAGTGTATCGGGTTTGATTGCTGATCCTTCAATAGCCTGCTTGATCTGCTGGGGACTCAGGGTCGGGAAATAGCTCATGAGGAAAGCCGCCACACCGGCAACTACCGGAGATGCCATGCTGGTTCCCTGTGCGTTTCCGTATGTGTTGCCCCCCGGAATGGTGGAATAAATGCGGGTACCGGGAGCAAATACATCCACTTCCGACTTGCCATAATTGGAGAAGGAAGCTGTAAGGCTCTTGAATCCGGGCTCAGCCAGCGGATCAGAGCTGGCACCCACGGTAATCCAGTTGGTGGCGCGGGATTTCAGCTTTTTCAAAATCGGGTTGGGGAAATTATCCACTGAATCGATATTCGATGCATCGTTACCGGCTGCATGAACCAGCAATACGCCTTTTGATTCGGCATATTTCACGGCCTCGTCCACCCAATGCTTCTCAGGAGAGAATCCCTTACCAAAGCTCATATTGATCACTTTGGCGCCATTGTCCACCGCATAGCGAATCGCCAGGGCGATATCCTTATCATGCTCATCCCCGTCGGGAACGGCACGAATGGCCATGATTCTTACATTATCGGCCACACCATCCATTCCGATACCGTTGTTGCGTTTGGCGGCAATAATGCCCGCAACATGGGTGCCGTGGAAAGGTGTATTCGCCATCACATCGCTGTTGCCATAAAAGCGGTCGTTGATATCATCGTAGTTATCGCCCACAATCGCACCACGATAATCTTCCGGTGCTTTTTCCGCTGCTTCTTTTTTACGCTCTTCACCACTGATGAAATCCGCAAAGCCTTCCAGGAATTCCTTGTTATTGGTATCCATCATGTTGAAGGCTTTCAGAATATAGAGCATGCCCGCCTTGGCTTTTTGTCCCTCGGGAGTGGAAGGAGCCAGCTTTTCCAGATCATTACCGGTATACATGCTGGTATCCATCACGATCCGCAGGATGCTGTCGTTACGCTGACTGCTTTCCAGGGCGCGTTTCAGGAAAATCAGGTCTGCTCCGCCGCCACCGGCATCGCCTTCCACTTTTTCCTTGGCCTTGAGCCACATTTCATACACGTCCTTTTCATCACCCTCCAGTTTAGTGGGATCAAAGTCTGCCGCCGTAAACTTCGCTTTGAATTTATGATACACACGGGCGCCTTCGTAGCTGTCCTGCTTTACGTTCCGACCATCTTTGTTGCCCAGGAAGTTCCAGCCATACACATCATCTACATACCCGTTTTTGTCATCGTCGATTCCATTACCCGGGATTTCCTTTGGATTGCGCCAGAGGACGGGTTTGAGATCTTCATGAAGGGTATCAATCCCGCTATCGATTACAGCAACGATTACGGTTTTGCTGGGCCGGTTTTTTACAAACTCATAGGCTTCGTTCAAACTGATTCCGTAGAATCCGTCCTTGGTACGGTCGGTCAGGTGCCAGCCTTTGGGAAGTTCCTTGTTAACAGTTGTTCCCTGTGCCATTGCGTTCCCCCAGCTACCAATCGCCAGCAGTGCCATGGCAGGCATCATGCGCAAAAAATTCATGTGGTGTTATTTGTTTTACTACACAAAATGACGGAAAAACCTTTGTTTTAGTTTGCCGTTCGCGTAATTTTTGCAAGCTATTATATCATATAAATTAAAGATCAAATATAATGCCCTGTGCCAGAGGCAGTTTGGTCGAATAGTTAATTGTGTTGGTTTGGCGTCGCATATAGGCTTTCCAGGCATCTGAGCCACTTTCGCGACCGCCGCCGGTTTCTTTCTCACCTCCGAAAGCTCCGCCGATTTCAGCGCCACTGGTTCCGATATTCACATTCGCAATGCCACAATCACTGCCCGCCGCACTCAGGAACTGCTCGGCTTCCCGCAGGTTCAGGGTCATGATGGACGATGACAATCCCTGCGGCACACCGTTCTGCATGGCGATGGCTTCCTCCAGGGTGCTGTACTTCATGATATAGAGAATCGGTGCAAAAGTTTCGTGCTGTACAATCTTGAAGTGATTCTCTGCTTCCGCGATACAGGGCTTCACATAACATCCGCTCTCATATCCTGCACCTTCCAGCACACCCCCTTCCACAATGAAGTTTCCACCTTCCTGCTTACATGCTTCAATGGAAGCGAGGTACTGCTTAACCGCATCTTTGTCAATCAGCGGTCCCACGTGGTTTTGCTGATCCAGCGGATTACCAATCTTCAGTTGCTTATAGGCATTTACCAGTTTGGCCTTGAAGGTATCGTACACAGATTCGTGAATGATCAGTCTGCGGGTGGTGGTACAACGTTGTCCGGCAGTACCCACGGCACCAAATACGCAGCCGATGAGTGCCATATCGAGATCAGCTTCTTTGGAAATGATGATGGCATTATTACCTCCCAGTTCCAGGATGCTCCTGCCCAGGCGCGATGCCACGGCAGCAGCCACAGCCTTACCCATGCGGGTGGATCCGGTGGCAGATATCAGGGGGATGCGCGTGTCGTTGCTCATCCATTCTCCCAGATCGCGACCGCCGCTCACGATACAGCTTACGCCTTCGGGAACTCCATTGCGGGTGAACACTTCATTGATGATATTCTGACAGGCAATGGAACAAAGCGGGGTTTTTTCAGAACCCTTCCAGATACATACATCACCGCAAACCCAGGCCAGCATGGAGTTCCAGCTCCACACCGCAACCGGGAAGTTGAAGGCCGAAATAATGCCCACCACACCCAGCGGATGCCATTGTTCGTACATACGGTGACCCGGACGCTCACTATGAATGGTCAAACCGTATAACTGACGGGAAAGTCCAACCGCAAAATCGCAGATATCGATCATTTCCTGTACTTCACCATAACCTTCCTGCAGACTTTTTCCCATTTCATAGGAAACCAGTTTGCCGAGGTTTTCTTTTTGCGCGCGAAGGGCTTCGCCAATTTGCCGTACCACTTCACCGCGGCGCGGAGCCGGCCATTGCCGCCATTCCAGAAATGCAGCCGAAGCTTTTTCCACTATTGCATCATAGGTAGCCCGGTCGGTGGCCTGAACGGATCCGATCCGCTTGCCGTCAACGGGAGAGAAGGAGTCAATTGATTCGCCTTTTGTGGTGATCCAGTTAGTTCCGGTTGAGCTGCCGGCATTGTTTTCCTGCAGACCCAGTGCTTTTAAGAAATCCATTACAGCTGTTTTTTATGTTCTTGAAGTTATGTTTTAATACTGTTCCTGTTCGTTGGGGAAATCGCCACTGCGAACATCATCCACATAGTTTCCCACGGCCGAAACAATCTGATCATGCAAGTTCAGGTATTTCCTGAGGAAACGCGGATTGAAATCATTGTTGATGCCCAGCATATCGTGCATTACGAGTACCTGCCCGTCGCAATGATGGCCTGCCCCGATTCCAATAGTTGGAACGTTGAGGCTCTCCGTCACTTCCCTGGCCAGTTCTGCCGGGATTTTCTCCAGTACAATGGCAAAACAGCCCGCTTCCTGCAGAATCAGTGCATCTTTTTTCAGTTTGGCCGCTTCGGCTTCTTCCTTGGCGCGCACGGAATAGGTTCCAAATTTATAAATAGACTGCGGAGTTAGACCAAGATGTCCCATCACGGGAATGCCGGCGTTTACAATGCGACGGATGCTTTCCGCCACTTCCTCACCGCCTTCCAGTTTGATCGAATGTCCGCCCGTTTCCTTCATAATGCGGATGGCGCTCGCCAGGGCGATGTCCGAATTCGACTGATACGATCCGAAGGGAAGGTCCACCACCACCAGGGCGCGGTTCACTCCGCGTACTACGCATTGAGCGTGATAAATCATGTGTTCGAGGGTAATGGGCACCGTGGTGTCGTTACCAGCCATCACATTACTGGCGGAATCACCCACCAGCAGTACATCCACTCCTGCCTCGTCGAAAATACGGGCGAAGGAATAATCGTACGCAGTCAGCATAGCGATCTTCTCCCCGGCAGCCTTCATCTTGAGCAGGGTATGGGTGGTGACTTTTTTTACTTCTTTATGTACTGACATGGAATGGTATAAATTTAATTACGGCCTTTGATTTCTTCCCAGAGAATATGCACCAGTCCGTCGGCCAGTCCGATTTTCGGAACATAGATCTCCCGGGCATCAGCCCATTTCATAACGTTTACGTATATACTAAGTGCGGGCACGATCACATCTGCGCGGTCTTCCCTCAGATTGTACAACCGCATTCTTTCCCTGACGCTGAAACTGCTGAGCTCGCGGTAATAGTCTTTCAGCAAATCCAGCGGCAGCGGTTTGCCATCCTTGCGTTTGGACATGGAAAACACCTTGTTGATATTTCCGCCGGAACCGATACAGATCACCGATTTGGCCGATTTGGTAAACTGGCGGATCTCATCTTTCATATCATCCCAATGATCGTTGGTCACCTGGTTCTTCAACAGGCGGATGGTTCCGATATTGAAGGATTTCTTGAAAGCCAGCTTCCCGTCATTGAAATAGGTGAGTTCGGTGCTTCCTCCGCCCACATCGATATAGAGATAGGATTTATCCTTTTCGAGATTCTCCGCAATATGGTTTTCGTAAATAAAGGAAGCTTCCTGATCGCCGGAAATGATTTCGATTTCGATACCGGTTTCGTTCTTCACGCGCTGGATGATATCCCGGCCATTCTGTGCATCGCGCATGGCAGAGGTGGCGCAGGCTTTATAATGGACCACGCCGTACACATCAATCAACGCCCGGTAAGCCCGAATGGTTTTCAGAATATGATCTTCTTTCTGCGGGGAGATGGTACGATTCTCAAATACATCGAATCCAAGGCGCAGGGGCACACGTACCAGATTCAGTTTATTGAAACAGTCTCTGCCCTGGTCATCCTTCACCACTTCTGTAATCAACAGTCGGGCAGCATTACTTCCAATATCAATCGCTGCTAGTTTCAATGCTTGTTTTTTATCCGATTATTTGCTCAGTATTAATATTTGTAAGTATTCTGGCAGCATCGTCATCAACCTGCTGTTTGGAGCGTTTGGACTGCAGATAATTATATTGTTCTACCTGCGACCTGATTTTCTTTCCTTCCGTCCGCACGTATTCGTTTTGCAGCTTGTTGTCGAGTATCCTGGCTTTTACGTTATCGCTCAACTGGATGGTCAGCATATTTCTCAATACTTTCCGGATATCCTTGTCGTAAACCGGACAGGTCAGTTCCACCCGGTGGTCGAGGTTTCTTACCATCCAATCGGCCGAAGATATATAAACTTTTTCTTTGCCTCCGTTGTGGAAAACATACACACGGGCGTGCTCGAGATACTCATCCACAATGCTGATCGCCCGGATAGGTACTTTGTTTTTCCTGCTTTCCGAATACATGCAAAAAATGCCCCGCACGATAAGTTGAACCGGCACCCCGGCCCTTGCTGCTTCATAGAGTTTCTCAATCAGCGCCTCATCCGAGAGGGAATTCATCTTTAAAAGTATGCCGCTCGGCTTTTTCTTTTTGGCCGCGCGGATCTCGTGATTAATCAGTTTGATCAGCTCGCGGCGCAGCATACCCGGACAAGGGATCAGGGAATTGCACTGTTTCAGGATATCGGGGGATGTCTTATACTTTTCGAGATAGAGGAATACCCGGTTGATATCCGCCATGATGCCCCGATGGGCCGTCAGCAGGCAATGGTCTCCATAGATTTTTGCCGTGGATTCGTTCAGGTTTCCCGTACTCACAAATCCGTATTGAATGGTACGATTCTCTACCCGTTTCTTAATAACGCAGCATTTCGCATGTACCTTCATGTTAGGTATGCCGATCAGCACCTTCACGCCTTCTTCCTCGAGTCTTTCCTTCCAGTGCAGGTTGGCTTCCTCATCAAAGCGTGCTCTCAGTTCGATCATCACAGTCACCTCTTTCCCGTTACGCACGGCATTGATCAGCGCATTGATGATTTTCGAATTCTGCGCAAGGCGATAGGCGGTGATTTTTATGGAGATCACATCCTTGTCGATGGCCGCTTCCCGCAAGAGGTCAATCACCGGGTTAAACGAGTGATAGGGAAAATTGAGCATGATGTCCTGCTCATGGATTACATCCGTTACGCGCGAAGTGCCCGCCAGCAGCGGATGCTGAAACGGTTTCTTACGCGTCGAGCGCTTGCTGAACACATCGGGGAAATCCATGAAGTGACGGAAATTATGGATGCGCCCCCCCGGAATCATATTGTCCTTGCTGGTAAAATTGAGCCGGTGCATGAGGAATTCAAGCAGGGCGGTATCCATCTCCTTTTCATACACAAAACGCACGGGTTTGCCCTTGCGGCGATTCTTCAATCCCTTCTGGATTTTCTGTACGATGGTGGTGGAAAGGTCGTTGTCTATATCGATTTCGGCGTCCTTGGTCAGTTTGAAAATCCAGGATTCGAATTTTTCATAGCCGAAATAGGAGAATATGGCAGGCAGGTTAAAGCGAATGATATCCTCCAATAATATTATATGTTTCTCACCGTCGGGGGAGGGCAGCTGTATGAATCGTCCCACGGCCGTAACCGGAATTTCGATCAGCGCGTATTTGCGGGACAGGTCGGCCGACTTGCGGCTCATCACCACGGCCAGGTAGAGGGATTTGTCGCGCAGGTAGGGGAGTTGGGGGATCTGCTCGATCATCAGCGGGATGGTATTCACCCGCACTTCCTCTTCGAAAAACTGTTTCACGAACAGTTTTTGTTCGCGGTTGAGCTGTTTTTCGGTGATCAGGAAGATCTTTTCCTTTTTCATTTCCGCCTGGATATTATTCCAGATCCGGTCGAATTCCTGCTGCTGCCGCAGCACCCTTACCATGATTTCTTCGAGAATGATCTCGGGCGACTGCTCCAGGTGCATGTTCAGCTTGCCTTTTTTACCGGCCAGCTCAATCATGCGTTTCAGGGTGGCAACGCGCACACGGAAGAATTCATCCATATTATTGGAGAATATGCCCAGGAACTTGATACGCTCCCTGAGCGGATTGCCGGGGTCGGCAGCCTCCTGTAAAACCCGGGCATTAAAGGACAGCCAGCTAATATCGCGTGGGATTGTTTTTCGTTTACCTTCCATATCTTTCATTATCAGCCATATACATTCAATAATGAGCGGGCTGTAGGAGTGGCCAAATTAAGGAATTGTTGGTGTATTGAGGGAATAAGGCCTATAGAACCTAACTTTGTGGCGAATTGGAAGCGGGAGGAGCAGGGAAAACCCGTTCTCCGACCAGGTTAAGAATAAAAAATGGCGGAGGGAAAGAGTTTTTTTTCGTTTTTGTTTTGAAATTTTCATTATTAACTCCTACCTTTGCCGTCCTAAATTTTGACAGTCATGGCTAGAGTATGTCAGGTTACGGGTAAAACGCCGATCACTGGTCACCGCGTTTCTCACTCGAATATTAAGACAAAGCGCAGATTTTTACCGAATTTGCTGACAAAACGCTTCTATATTGCGGAAGAAGATAAGTGGATTACATTGAAACTCTCTGCTGAGGGGCTGCGTACCATCAATAAGAATGGTCTGTATGCCGTAGTGAAAGAGCTTAGAGCGAAAGGAGCTAAAATCTAAATTTGAGTTTGTTCACTGCCTCCGGGTGGTGATCACTATAAAATGCATTTAAAATGGCAAAGAAAGGTAACAGAGTTCAGGTGATCATGGAGTGTACCGAGCACAAAAACAGCGGTCTGCCCGGAACCAGCCGTTATATCACCACGAAGAACAAAAAGAATACTCCCGAGCGTCTGGAGTTGAAGAAGTACAATCCGATTCTGAAGAAAGTAACCGTGCACAAGGAAATCAAGTAAGGCGCGTAACCCTGATTTACAAATTTTTCTAATTAAGATACCATGGCAAAAGCAGCAAAAACAGCGATCAAGACGAAAGACCAGAAGGCAGCAGCTGAAGCTAAGAACTGGACAAAAGTGATCAAAGCTGTTCGCAGTCCGAAGACCGGCGCTTATACCTTTAAGGAAGCGATCGTTCACAAGGACAAAATCAAAGATTTTTTCAGCGAGAAATAATTATGGTTCGAATGAACCCGATACTGAGCTGTTCTGGATAACCCGGAACAGCTTTTTGTGTTTTAATATTCGCTGTATCTGAGCGGCTTTGTTGGTATCCACCCGGTGAAACTGTAATTTCGCTCGCATCCGTTGAATACTATAATTATTTGAATCTTTTATATATGGGCTTTTTTGATAAATTATTCGGAAAGAAAGAAAAAGAATCACTCGACCAGGGATTGCAGAAAACCAAGGAGAGTTTTCTGAGCAAACTGACCAAGGCCGTGGCCGGTAAGAGCACGGTGGATGAGGAAGTGCTCGACAACCTGGAGGAGGCCCTGGTGAGCGCGGATGTGGGAGTGGATACCACGGTTCAGCTGATTGATCGCATCGAAAAAAGAGTAGCCCGCGATAAATACCTCAATACCTCCGAACTCAACCGGATTCTGCAGGAGGAAATTCGCGGCATCCTGGTAGATGCCCCCGAGTCCAATACGTATTCCTTCCAGTCGGAACTGCCCAGCAAACCCTATGTAATACTGGTAGTGGGGGTGAACGGGGTAGGTAAGACCACCACCATCGGAAAACTGGCCTATAATTTCAAGAAAGCCGGCAAATCGGTGTTACTGGGTGCGGCCGATACCTTCCGCGCAGCGGCGGTGGATCAGCTCACCATCTGGAGTGAAAGAACCGGTGTGCCCATCGTTAAACAGGATATGGGTTCCGATCCGGCCGCCGTGGCTTATGATACCGTGCAAAGCGGGGTGGCCCGCGGGGTGGACGTGATCATCATCGATACAGCCGGGCGTTTGCATAATAAAGCCCACCTCATGGATGAGCTCGGCAAAATCCGCCGTGTGGTGCAGAAAGTGATTCCCGAAGCCCCGCATGAAGTATTGCTGGTGCTCGACGGCTCAACCGGACAAAATGCCCTGGAACAGGCCCGTCATTTTACCGCTACTACTGACGTAACCGCCCTGGCCATCACCAAACTCGATGGTACCGCCAAGGGAGGCGTGGTACTGGCTATTGCCAATCAGTTTAAAATTCCCGTTAAGTTCATTGGCGTGGGAGAGAAAATGGAAGATCTGCTGGTTTTCGATAAACATGAATTCGTCGACAGCCTGCTGAAAATATCGTAAAATGAAAGTTAGAAGTCTTAAGAGAGACAAGGTTAATATTATTACCCTTGGGTGCAGCAAGAACATGGTGGACAGTGAGGTGTTAAGCGGGCAACTGCTGGCGAATGAGATCGACGTGGTGCACGAAAATGCCAAACTGGATCACAATATCGTTGTGGTAAATACCTGCGGCTTTATCGACAAGGCCAAGGAAGAATCCATCAATACCATCCTCGACCAGGTGGCCCTCAAACAAAAAGGCAAACTGGATAAAGTGTATGTGACCGGATGCCTCAGCCATCGCTACCGCGATGACCTGGAAAAGGAAATTCCCGAAGTGGATGCCTGGTTTGGCACCATGGAGCTTCCCCTGATCCTGAAGGAACTCGAAGCCGATTATAAAGCCGAACTCCTGGGCGAGCGCATGCTGGCCACTCCTAAACATTATGCCTACCTGAAAATTTCCGAGGGTTGCAACCGTACCTGTTCCTTCTGTGCCATTCCCCTGATGCGCGGCGGACATGTGAGTCGCCCTATCGAAGAACTGGTGCAGGAGGCCGAATCCCTCGTGAAAAAAGGCGTGAAGGAAATCATGCTGATTGCACAGGAACTCACCTATTACGGACTCGATCTCTATAAGAAAAGACAACTGCCCGAGTTGTTGCACCGGCTGGCGGCGGTACCCGGACTCGAATGGATCCGCCTGCACTATGCCTATCCGTCCAAGTTTCCGCTGGAGATTCTGGATGCCATCAAGACCCATCCGAATATCTGCAACTATATCGATATGCCGCTGCAACATGCTTCCAACAATATGCTGAAAGCGATGAAGCGGCAAATCACCCGCGAGGAGATGGAGCAACTGGTGCATACCATCCGCGAGAAAGTGCCGGGTATCTGTTTGCGCACCACACTCATCACCGGTTTCCCCGGCGAAACCCGCGAGGATGTGGAAGAACTGAAGGATTTCCTTCGCAGAATGCGATTTGATCGCGTAGGTATTTTCACCTACTCACACGAGGAAAATACTTCCGCTTATCAGCTGGAAGACAATATTCCCGCTGAAGAGAAGGAGGCCCGCGCACAGGAAATCATGGAAGTGCAGCAGGAAATCAGCCTCGAGAAGAATCAGGAAAAAGTCGGACAGATTTTCAAAGTAATAATTGATAAAAAGGAAGCAGGTCGTTATCTTGGCAGAACCGAATTTGACAGTGTGGAAGTAGATAATGAAGTGGTGGTGAATACCAGCAAAAAACTGACGATCGGCGAATTTGTGCAGGTGCGGATTACAAAAGCTTACGATTACGATCTGGAAGGAGAGTTGGTTGGTGAGTAAAATTTGTTTGCGATAAGCAATTTGCCGGGCAAAAAGCGGATGGAAGCCTAAAAAAGCTGGTTACAAAATGAAAAAGCTGGTAACTTAATAGCCAAAGCATAACCAACTGATATGAAAACACTCGCCATTGCAGGAGCATTGTTGGCCGGAAGCATCACCCTCTCGGCCTTTGTGCAAAACCCGCGGGAAGCCAGCATCAAACGCGGCAAAGAAGTTTATGAAACGAATTGTCAAACCTGTCACCAGAGCGACGGAAAAGGTCTCGAAGGCAGTTTTCCTCCGCTTGCCAAATCCGATTACCTGATGAAGGATCCGAAAAGGGCGATCACCATCATCCTGAAAGGATTGGGAGATGAAATCGTTGTGAATGGGAAAACCTACAACCTGATGATGCCCGAGCAATCCTATCTCTCCGATGAAGAAATCGCTGATGTGGTCAACTATATTACCAATAGCTGGGGCAACAAAAACAAGGCTCTGATTACACCTGCGCAGGTTAAGGCGGCCCGTGATTAAGAAAGAAATTGCCTGAACAATCGGGCGAACTGATAATAAAGGCCGGAGTCATACGATTCCGGCCTTTTATAAATCTGAAAAACAACTCCAAATCCGTAAGTTTTTAGGCAAGGTTGTTTAACGAAAACGGGAGTTTTCGTATACGCTTGCCCGTTAGATCGAAAATCGCATTGCAAAGGGCAGGAGCGAGGGGCGGTAAACTGGGTTCACCCACACCTCCTGCTTTTTCATCGTTCTCCATAATTACTACTTCAATTTCCGGAGTATCCTGAATGCGCGACAATCTGTATTGATGGAAATTCGTTTCAACGGCTTTGCCATCCTTAAAATTGGTGGCATGCACGGTTGCAGCACCCAGTGCCATGATCACACTGCCTTCCACCTGCTGACGGATGATGGTGGGATTTACATACCAGCCGCAATCAATTACCACTGTTACCTTATCCACTTTCACACCTTGCTCCCCCTTCGGTGAAACCTGCACCACCTCGCCGATGATAGAACCAAAACATTCGGCAAAAGCTACTCCATACCCCTTGCTTCGTTTGTCCCACCCCGTTACTTCCTTGAGCTTGTCCATCAGTTTATGATAACGCTCATGATCGGGACTGATATGGTTTTTCCGGAACTCAATCGGATCCTTACCTGCGGCATGCGCCAGTTCATCCAGAAAGCTTTCAAATGCAAATGAATTGGTGGAGGAGTAAACCGAGCGCCACCACATGACGGGAATGGGCGATTCCGTCGGTTGGTCCGAAAACCGGTAATGGGGTATCCCTTCAAACAGCGGCTCCAGCCAGCCTTCCGTAGTGCTGCGGTTATAATCCAGTTTATCGGGATTGGGCGACCATTGGTGATCCATGTTCTGTCCCGCCAGTTTAATTTCCAGGGCTTTGATCCGTGCCTTCTCCAGCACGGCTCTGCATCCATAAACCACACCCGGGCGGAAGGGTCCCTGGGTCATATCATCTTCGCGGGTCCAGATGACCTGAACCGGCGTTTTAATAGCTTTCGAAATAGCCACAGCCTCGGCCGGATAGTCGGTGAATGCCTTGCGCCCAAAGCCTCCACCCAGAAAGGTCATATTCACTTCCACATTTTCAACCGGAACATTAAACCGGGCCGACAAATCCGACTGGACCCAATCCGGACCCTGAATTGGTCCCCATACCTGGATTTTGCCGTCCGTATAATGGGCCGTACAGTTCAGTGGTTCCATCGCGCTGTGACTCTGGTAGGGCGTTTCGTAAACCAGTTCGATTTTTTTCTCGGCAGATGCGATCAAACGCGGGGCATCACCCAGGGCTTTCTGCGGCAATCCGGGTTTTGCCAGATCATTCCGCATGCGTTCAAACAGGGTTTCGGTGTTTACCGGTTCGATACCGGAATCATCCCATTCAATCTCCAGCAGTTTGCGCGCTTTCAGGGCTGCCCAGGTATTATCGGCAATCACGGCCACCCCTTCGCGGGTTCCGGCGAAGACGGGCATCTGCACTTTGATCACGTCCAATACGCCTTTAACGGCGCGGGCTTTTTTGTCATTGAAGGATTTGATCCTGCCATGGAAGCGGGCACTTCGTTCCACCGACGCGTAGCGCAGGCCGGGTACCGTAAAATCGATACCGAATACGGCTTTCCCGTTTATTTTATCGGGATTGTCGAGCCGCGCCACATCTTTCCCGATGTATTTATAATCCTTCCGCGCTTTGAGCGGAACATGGGCAGGAGGTTTCATGGTGGATGCTTTCTCCACTAATTCGCCATAACCGGCTTTCCTGCCGGTACTGCGATGGTATACATAGCCCTCCGATGCATAACATTCACCCACACTCACTTTCCAGTTATCAGCCGCTGCGGCGATCAGCATTTCACGGGCCGTTGCTCCGGCATTCAGCAGGGCTTTAAAAGAGCCCCGCACGGTGGAACTTCCACCGGTAATCTGACTTCCGTACCGGGATGGATGTCCCTTTGCAAATTCCACCCTGATTTTGTTTAGATCCACTTCCAGTTCTTCCGCCACGATTTGGGGGATACTCTGGTAAGCACCCTGGCCCATTTCGGCCCGATGACTGAATATCGTTACCAGTCCGCTTTGGTCGATCCGAACCCAGGCCGTGAGATCAATGCCCTCGGCAGCGGCCTGTGCTCCGGTGAGCACGGTGGGACCCGTCTTAGCCAGCGCGGGCAGGTAATAACCAATGGTTAATGCGGCACCGGTGAGACCTGTAAGGCGAAGAAAATTTCTTCGGTTCATGGAGCTGGCGGAACGTTTACTCATACACTGATTGTTTGGTGGAAACTTCCCAAAAGGTACTGAATCCCTTTAATTTAACCATACCGGTTATCCCGAATATTAAGCGTGTTTAAGTGCTTCGCGTCGGGCCAGTCCGGTCAGATCGATTTCCTCCACAAACTGCTCCACGGCTTCCGGTTCCACACGGTGATACTGGCGGAGGGCCCAGCCGATCGCTTTCTGAATGAAGAATTCTTTCCTGGGTTGTAAGGTTCGGATTGTGTTGAACAAGAACTCCTGATCCGTTTCCTTTTTATAATTGAGCTGGAAAAGCAGGGCGGTGCGGTTTTGCCAGATATTTTCGGCATGCACCCATTGCTCCATGATGGCCCACTCACGATCGCGCATCAGCGATTCACCGATCAGGCGGCTCGCAATAAAATCCACGGTATCCCACCACGATTTTTCGGTTACCAGTCCCAGGAAAAAATCCAGGCTTTTGTGGTTCCATTTTTTCCGGCAGGCATACAGCAGTTCCATCGCGATATACTGGTACTCGCGTTCGGGTTTTTTCCAGAGCGCCCGGGCTTGTTTCAGAACAGCATCGATCTCCCAGGTTTTGGTTTCCTTGATAAAGGGGCGGGAGAGTGCCTTTCTTATCGGTTGGGATATGCCGGCAAAGGGAAATTTATTTTTCATATAGAGGGCCATCTGAACCGCCCGTTCCGGATCGGCATGAAACTGCATGGCTTCGGTAAGACCGTCCAGCCACTCAGTAGCAGGATAAGGTTTTGTGTTAACGGCTTTTTTTGCCATTTGCCTGGGATTGATTTATTTCGAAACTTAAATTATCTTGATCTGAATCAATAGTTTCCAAATTTATTGCCCTCCAACGGCAATTCCTATCCGCTCATCACCGTTATACGGGGTGAAGGACCGAAAAATACGTGGCGATGAACAAAATCCAATACCCGATTTTACTGCTGCTGGCAGTATGTTTAACCCTGACCGGATTTTCCCAACATCAGTGGAAACATGGTCGGTTAAGGGTTAGTGCCGACGCCCATTCTCTCGAAACCAGCAATGGACGGCCGTTTTTCTGGCTTGCCGACACGGGCTGGGAGCTTTTCCACCGACTCACGTTCGAAGAAATTGTGCATTACCTGAACGACCGCCACCGCAAGGGTTTCAATGTGATACAGGCTGCTATACTGGCGGAGCACGACGGACTCACCCGTCCCAATCAGTACGATTTACTTCCCCTTAAGGAGAATGATCCGCAGCAGCCCAATCCGCGCTATTTCCAGTTGATAGATACCACGATCCGCATGGCTGCCCAGCTCGATATGTTTGTTGCCCTGCTGCCCACCTGGGGCGACAAAGTGTGCAAGGCCTGGGGCACCGGTCCGGTAATCTTCAATGAACGCAATGCCTATCTCTACGGAAGATGGCTGGGAAACCGCTATCGCAACGATGAAAATATTGTGTGGATGCTCGGTGGCGATCGTCCGCCGGTGACTGATTCGGTCGATTACCGGCCCATCTGGCGAGCCATGGCCCGGGGCATCCAGGAAGCCACCAACTACCAGTCTTTTATCACCTATCATACTTCCGGCGGAGAACGCACGTCCAAACACCTGCATACCGAGCCCTGGCTCAATATGAACACCGTGCAAAGCGGTCATGGCGCCAAAGATGTGCCCGTTTGGAAATGGATCGAGAGCGATTATAAACTGCCTTCACCCAAGCCCACGCTGGATGCGGAACCCAATTACGAGGATCATCCCGTGGCACCCTGGCCAAAATGGGATAAAAAACGGGGTTATTTCACGGATTATGATGTGCGGAAACAATGTTATCGCTCTGTATTTGCGGGTGCCTGTGGCGTAACTTATGGTCACCATGGCGTTTGGCAGTTCTACAGCGAACGCGAGCAACCCATCACGCATGTAGACTGGAGCTGGACCGCCGGCCTCGATCGTCCGGGTGCCTTTCAGATCGGCTTTCTCCGCAAACTGATCGAATCTCGTCCGCATATCGGAAGAATCTATGATCCGTCCATGATCGTAGAGGGACAAAGTTCGAATCCGTCTGAATTTATCACCGCTTTCCGTGGCAAGGATAATAATTATGCGATGATCTATATGCCCGTTGGAAAGACCATCAAAGTGGATGTTCGCTTTATGAAAAGCTCCGACGTAAAAATCTGGTTTGTGGATCCTCGCATAGGCCATGTCGTTAGAGGCATATCAACCTATCGGAAAGATGTAATCGAAATCAAGCCACCCACCACCGGGCAGGACTGGGTGATAGTATTGGATGATCCCGATGTGCAGTTCCGTCGTCCAACGGAGTAATCGCTTCTTTTATTCTGTAAGAGAAGTGCGTGGTTGCTGTACGAACCAGGCTACAATCAGGGTGGATACCAGGAAATAAACTCCGAGCACATTCGGTAGCGCAGCACTGATCCGGCTGATTCCAAACCAGTCGCCCTGATTCAGGAGGATCGCCATGCCCACCGAGTTTTTCAGGATCTCCCATAAGATGGCATCACGGTTATTGTCCATCAGTTCGGTAAATGCATATACCATCAGGAAAATAAAAAGTCCATAGAGGAAAATGCCCGGCGAACCTATCTGTGCTATATAACCGAAAAGATAACTGATCAGCAGCAGGCAGATCAGGAGTTGGAACCAGCTCCACCAACGCAGGGCGGGAGTGGTGGGCGGATCATATTTTTCGAAATGATAGGGATCCTCAATTTTAAACACGGGGTATTTCTCCGCCACATCAGCGGGGCGCCATCCCGTAGGCATCAGCCAGATGCGGAATTTATCGCGCCAGCTCTGCGCCCTCCAGGCATCTTTCACCAGCAGCCATAAATGCATGAAATTAATCTTGACCGGATTCCAGGTCCGTACCGGTCTCGTAATTCCATAAACCGGCGGCACTTCAGGGAGTTCTTCCTGATAAGTACCGAACAGCTTATCCCAGAAAATAAATATCTGGCTGTAATTCTTGTCGAGGTACTCGGGATTGATCGCATGGTGCACGCGGTGATGCGAGGGAGTGACGATAATCTTTTCAAGCCATCCCATTTTATGGATATGCTGGGTATGATACCAGAACTGCGCAAACAGATGCAGGGGAGCCACGATGGCAATCACTTTTTCGGGCACTCCCAATAAGGCGGCCGGTATCAGAAACACGGCAAAAATTTTGACGATGGAAGAAATGCTCTGCCGCAATGCACAGGCCAGGTTAAATTCCTCGCTGCTGTGATGGATGATATGATTATTCCAGAAGAAATTGTATTCGTGCGAGATGCGGTGGGTCCAGTATCCGGCCAGATCCAGTGCCATAAAGGCGATGAAATAGGTGAGCCAGCTTTCAGGCAAACTGATAATTGCCAGCTTTTCCAACAGCCATCCATAGCTGATGATGAC
>DATCJQ010000070.1:0-1902 GCA_036562745.1 Flavihumibacter sp. | reverse complement strand
GAACTCCTCCGGCTGAAATTTGCTGAACGTCTTTCCGAAGTTGGTGTGCTGGAAGGTATGCCCAAAATGGAGGGCAAGCGTATGCTGGCCATCTGGGCACCCAAGAGTCAGAAAAAGAAAAAAGAAGCCGGAGAATAATCCACAAAACGCTGTACCAAAGCCCGCATTTGCGGGCTTTTTTTTACCCCTGGACCTCACTACCCGTCGGGTACCCGTCGGGTGCCCGACGGGTAGGAGGGTAAAAAAGCCGCGTGTTTTTACGGGTTTTGCGTTTTCTGAATTATATTTAAGCAGATTTTATATTATGTCTAAATCCCAGCTGTTTGTCGGGGTAATGCTGGTGGTGCTGGGTTTTTCCATTTCCACATTCGCACAGACTCCGGCCAATGGTGCCCGAACCGTACTGTTTAAAGAGCCGGCATCCGCCCGTTCCTTCTCATCAGGCCCGCTTTCTGTGTCAAGGCTGAACGATGCCCCTGCCCCTTCAAAAGGAATAGCTGTTTTCTTACAATTCGATAAAGTTCCCACTGCGGCGCAGCGCCAGCAAATGGCCCGTGCCGGAATTCAGTTGCATGAGTATATACCCGGACGTGTTTTTCTCGCATCCGTGGAACGCTCTTACTCCGAATCGGAGCTGAAAAGTTGGGGGATCACCGGCGTTCAGTACCCGGACCAATCCCTTAAGAAAGCTCCCGAACTGAAAGCTGCTCATCCCTCGCTAAACCGGGGATTGAAAAAATACCATATCTGGCTCGCTCCGACGGTCGATATGAAGGAAGCCGGCCGCCATCTCCAGGCGGTAATCGGCACGCAAAAAGGAGGAATATCCGAAATCAGGCCGCTTTACGACCGCATGCTGGAAATCTCTGTAGATGCTGCCAACCTCGACCAGTTACTGAACCTGGATTTTGTGCTCTATGCTCAGGAAGCGCCGGAATTGTCGGCGCTGAACCTGATCGAAAGTGAATCGCACCTGGTGAGCCGGCTGCATGTCGGTGATCAGACCACCCCCGGACTCTCGGGTAAGGATGTTACCATCGGGGTGGGGGATGCGGGTCGGGTATACCATATGGATCTGGGCAACTATCAGGCCGACCAAGCCTATATACCGAACTCTCATGCCACCCACGTGGTGGGAACATTGGCCGGCAAAGGTTGGGGCAACCCCATCATGAAGGGCTTCGCCTACAATGCCAATCTCGAAATTGATTATTACAATGTGATCATCTACCGCACGCCCGAACTGTACCAGCAAAAGCGGATGGTGATTACCAATAACTCCTACGGCGGGGGCAGTACCTGTCTTCCCTATTCGGGACAGTATTCGGGTTATTGCGGACAGGTGGATCAGCAACTGCTCGATATGCCGCATCTGACCCACGTGTTCGCAGCGGGAAATACCACAAGGCTTAAATGTGGCGATTTCCCAACCAGTTACCGCACCATCGACAATGCGTTTCAGGCAGCCAAAAATGTGATTACCGTAGGGGGAACCAATGATTCGGGTACAGAATCGGTTTATGCGAAAGGTCCCACCGTGGATGGAAGGATCAAACCCGAAGTGGTGGCCATCAGTTTGGGGGTGCAATCCACAGGTCCCAATAATAACTATTTCCGGCTTGATGGAACCAGTATGGCCAGTCCCCAGGTGGCAGGAACCCTGGCATTGCTTTATGAGAGATACCGTCAGTTATTTGGTGGTGCGGATCCGGAAGGCGATCTGATGAAAGCCCTGATTTGCAATACCGCCACTGATATGGGTACTCCCTATGTGGACTTCGCCTATGGTTTCGGTTGGCTCAATGCGCAGAAAGCACTGGAAACATTGAACCGGAAATCCTGGTTCAGCGGTTCGGTTGAACATGAGGAGGAAACCAGTTTTGAAATCGAACTCACCAGGGA
>DATCJQ010000066.1:0-2145 GCA_036562745.1 Flavihumibacter sp. | reverse complement strand
CGGAATTCATCGATGGATCCGCTGGCATTCTGGATGCTGGTGAGTCCCAGGCTGGCGGCGTATTGCATGGCATCGCGGATGGCCTGCAGCTTTTCTTCATCGGTCGGCTGTGGTACATGTTTGCCGATAAGATGCGTGGCGCCCTCGGTAAAAGCGCCGGTTGGATTTCCGTTGGCGTCTTTCACGATTTGCCCGAATCCGCCGAAGCTGGAAGATGCATTGATGCCCGCGATTTCCATCGCCCTGGTGTTGGCCCATATCGTGTGACTGTCAAATGCCTCGAGGAAAACCGGACGATCGGGAACAATGCTATCGAGTTTTTGCAGTGCATTGGTGTTGGGCAGATTGCCCTCGAAAATATGATAGGACCAGCCCGTGCCGACAATCCATTGTTTATCGGGATGACTTTTCGCAAAGCGCTCCACCTCCGCGATGGCTTCTTCCAGACTATTGCTGTTGCTGAGATCGACGCCGTTCATGGCGAGTCCGCCGTCGAGAAAATGACTATGTGCGTCGTTGAATCCCGGTGAAGCGAGGCGTCCCTGCAGGTCGATGATCTTTGTATTGCCTGAGGCGAGATTCTTTATGAATTCGGTAGTGCCGGTTTGCGCGATTTTGTTGCCCTTTATGGCGATCGCTTCGACGAATTTTGGGTCGTCATCCCCCGTCCAGATTTTTCCGTTGATGAGGATGAGATCGACCCTGCTATCATTTTTTACTTTAATGAATAATGCAGTTGCTGCAATCAGAACCAATAATAAAATACCTGTGAATACTGTGCGACGTTTCATGGGCTACAATTTATTGATTCCTGATTATAGTAAGTTTCTCTATCTTTCCGTTATGCGAGTGATCTTACTACTTGTTGCTTCGCTGGTACTGGCGGGAAACCTGTGTGCACAGGAGCAGAATACGGGCGCTCCGGTTACGGAAGCTTTTGCCCCGCCGAAGAAATTTTATTTCCGTGGTTTCTTTGAACGTAATGAAGTGCCGGAGCAACAGGCTGAGTTCGTGGAGCTGGTGAAGACCGGTCCGGATAGCATGCGAAGCATCGAGATCCGTCATATCGCGCTGGACCAGATCGTACTCGAAGCATTTATGAAGAACAGGGAGCCACGTGGCATGTGGTACTATTTCCTCGAGAGTGGTGCGCGTTTGCTGAATTATGATTTTGAGCTGGACTACGGAACGGCCGCGCCCGATACATCGGAGCGGGAGTTTTACCTTCCCGAAGGCGTGAAGCTGAAAAATGCCATGGCGGATGACAGTCGCCAGTCGTACATAGCGCCCGAACTGGCAACGGGTCATGCGAGCTTTAACGAGTTTCTATCAGCCAACCTGGTCTATCCCTATCCGGCGATGGTGTCGCAAACAAAGGGACGCGTGTTGGTGGGACTTCAGATCGATGAAGAAGGCCGGGTGTCGAATATCAGGGTGGAAGAGGGAGTTAATCCCATTCTCGATAAGGAAGCCATGCGCATCCTGCACAAACTTCGGTTCCGAAAGGGCGCGAAGTATCAGGATAAACCGGTGCGACTCTATTATCGCCTCAGTATCTCCTTCGATTTTTAGTTAGATTTGCCGCCGCATGAATCAGGACCAAATCATTGAGCAAACGGTGCAGTTCGTTCAGCAGACGCTGGCGGATGCAGAAGGCGGACATGACTGGTGGCATATCCACCGGGTTTGGCGTACGGCTAAGACCATTGCAGAGAAAGAAGCACAGCGGAACAGCGGAGCAGAGCAAACAACAGCCCAAATCGGAGAGCAAAGAACGGCAACGCCCAATATGCTTGTGGTGGAACTGGCGGCCCTGCTGCACGATATTGCCGATTCCAAATTTCACGGGGGCGATGAGAGTATTGGTCCGCGTATGGCCGGCGAATTCCTCAGCAGTCTGCAGCTCGATCCTGCGTTAATAAAAGAAGTTCAACAAATCATCCAACATATATCGTTTAAAGGCGGACATGCCAGTGGTGATTACCATTCTCCCGAGTTGGCCATTGTTCAGGACGCCGATCGCCTGGATGCCATGGGTGCCATCGGTATTGCCCGTGCATTTAATTATGGGGGATTTAAGAACCGTCCCCTCTACGATCCCAACCAGCCGCCGAATCTCAATAAAACGGTGGAGCAGTACAAGTT
>DATCJQ010000555.1:0-8510 GCA_036562745.1 Flavihumibacter sp. | reverse complement strand
GTTCCGCCAGTTCTCCAATAGGCTCCGGCCTGGGCCGAACCGTATTTGTATTCGCCCAGCGCTCCCGAAGCCCGAACCGCCAGGGTATCGGCTCCGGCTCGTGCGCTGAAACTGCGGGTAATTATATGGATCACACCCCCCACGGCTTCCGCGCCATAAATAGCTGAAGATGCCCCTTTCAAAATTTCAATCCGGTCGATTTCCACCGGGGCAAGCGGGATATATCCCGAGAAATGCCCGGTATTGGGATCGTTCAACCGCAGTCCATCCAGCAAAACAAGCACCTGCTGGAAATTGCCGCCGCGCAGTACGATATCACCCTGACTGCCGGCCGGTCCGCGCATCTGCATTTCCACCCCGGGGAGGAAGCGCAGCAGATCGTCGACCGACTGCACCGGCAGATCGAGAAAACGATCTCCCTTAATAACAAATACATTTCGCCCGGTACGCGAGGTCTGAATCGGATTCATTGAAGCAGTAACGGTCACCGGATCCAGATCACCGGACTGAACCGATATGCCTGCCGACGCTGCCGGAATGGTCTTTGTTTTTTCGTCCGCCAGCTGATCCTGAGCGCTAAGGAATGACGGGCATAGCATGGCCGCTACAAATACTTTACACCAAACTGGAATGCCTTCCCTGATCATATTAAAAAATTAATGGACCCAAAATTAGTATCTTGCCGGTCTATTTAACTGTACCAGTTTTAATATAATGGCTAGTCCGGTTTCCATTCCCTTTCACAGTTTTATCCACTTCGACCGCCAGTCGGAGACCCCGGTATATCTGCAGATTGCACATCAGCTGATCAATGCGGTACAGCGTCGCTACCTGCCCACGGGCACGCGATTGCCCGGAAGCCGGCAACTGGGACAGATCCTGCGGGTGCACCGCAACACCATTATTGCGGTGTACGAGGAGCTCGAGGCCCAGGGCTGGGTGGAAACCCGTCCGAACAAGGGCACTTTTATAATCGGCACCGCGAGTGCGCGTCCGGCGAAGATTCCTTCCACCATCCGCCTGCAGCAATACCCGCTGCAAACCGGGTTTGAATTCCGTCAATCGAGCCTGCTGGATCCTCCTGCGGAAAACTCGAACTGCCGTTACCATTTTAACGATGGCACCCCGGATATTCGTCTGATGCCGATCGATCAGCTTTCGCGTCGCTATAGCGCCAGCCTCAAGCGAAGGATGAACCGCCGCCAGGTGGGTTATACCCGCTCGGAGGGTAATCCCTATTTACGTCGTCAGCTCGCCAATTTTCTGAACCTTACGAGGGGATTACATATCTCAGAACAAAATATACTCCTCACCCGCAGCACCGAAATGAGTGTGTACATCACGGCCCATTTATTATTGGGGGCGAATGACACCATCATCGTGGGATCGCCCAGCTATTATGCCATGAATATGATTTTTCAACAAACCGGTGCCAAAATCAAAACGGTGGCGGTGGATCGGGAGGGGATCGATGTGGATGCCGTACGCCGGCTCTGCGAATCGCAGAAAATCCGCATGCTTTATCTTACACCGCATCATCATTATCCCACCACGGTTACGCTTAGCGCGGAAAGGCGACTGGAGCTGCTGCAGCTGGCCGCGCAACATGGTTTTATCATTTTCGAAGACGATTACGACTACGATTTTCATTTTGATAAAAAGCAAGTGCTCCCCCTGGCCAGCGCGGATACAGCGGGCATGGTGATCTACTCAGGCAGCTTCGGCAGATCCCTGGCCCCGGGCTTTCGTACCGGTTTTATCGTGGCCCCGGAAAACCTGATCCACGAGCTGCGGAAACACCTGCAGGTACTCGATCGCCAGGGCGACCCTCTTCTGGAACAGGTACTGGGCGAACTGATCGAAGAGGGAGAAGTTCATCGCCTTATCAAAAAAACATTGCCCGTATATGAAGCACGGCGCAACCAAATGGCCGTCTTGCTGAAACAGCTTTTCGGAGAACAGATCCGATTCGAAACGCCCGGCGGGGGACTGGCATTCTGGACCGAGTGGACCCGTAGCGTTAACCTTTTGCAGATGAGCAAACTCTGTGAATCCAGGGACCTTTTTATTCCCCGCACCCTTTTATACCAGAGCCAGGAACTCACGGCCATGCGGATCGGATTCGGACATCTCACCGAATCTGAAATGGAGGAACAACTGCAGAAAATGGCCGCCTGCCTGCAGGAATTAGGGTGGTGATCTTAACTTTAGGTATAAAAAATAACTGTTATGAAAGCCATCGGGTTCCACACATCCCTTCCAATTTATGAGGAGAACAGTTTCGTTGAAATCGACTTACCGGTATCCCTACCCGAAAAAAGACAATTGCTGGTTAAAATCGAGGCCATTGCCGTGAATCCGGTCGACTACAAAGTGCGTCAAAACAGTTTAAAAGATACATTTCAGGATACCCCGAAAATCATCGGCTGGGATGCAATCGGACGGGTGGAGGCAACCGGACCGGATGCGGTTCTCTTTAAGAAAGGGGATCTCGTTTATTATGCGGGCGATCTCACCAAACCCGGATGCAATCAGGAATACCAGCTGATCGATGAGCGCATCGTGGGTCGGGCACCGCAGAAAATCAGCATCGAAGAAGCAGCAGCCATGCCTCTGACCTCCCTCACGGCCTGGGAATTACTGTTCGACCATTTTCGCCTCAGCCCCGACAAGGACAAGGGCAAATCCGTCCTGATTCTCGGTGGAGCCGGCGGAGTGGGCTCCATTGCCATCCAGCTCGCGAAGAAAGTACTGGGACTGAACGTTATTGCTACCGCATCCCGTCCCGAAACACAGGCTTGGTGTAAAGAAATGGGGGCCGACCACGTCGTTAACCACCGGCACCTTATTGCAGAAATGGAAGCCATCGGTTTTCCGCAGGTTGATCTTATCGCGGACTTCGTAAGCGTTACCCATTATTGGGATGCCATGATGCAACTGATAAAACCCTTCGGACAAATCGGTTCCATCAGCGAACCCGATCAACCCGTGCTTATGCGTCAGCTAAAGACTAAAAGCGTGAGTTTCCATTGGGAGTTTATGTTCACCCGCTCCATGTTTGAAACACCGGATATGGATGAACAGCATAAAATACTGAACCGTATTGCAAACTTGCTGGATGATGGTACGCTGCGTTCAACCGTACGCACTGTACTCAACGGTCTCAGCGCCGAAACCCTCAAAAAAGCGCATGCCCAACTGGAAAGCGGAACCACCATCGGGAAATTGGTAATAAGATTTTAATCTGAGATCGGTATTCCATCCTATTCGTCGCAGGGCCGGTATAAAAGAGTGATGCCGGAACAACGCGATTGGGATGCGGGAACAAAGCGGTTGATGGCTGAACAAAGCGGTTGACGGCTGAACAAAAAAAAGGCCGCCTCCGAAGAAGCGGCCCGTACATCAACCTTACCTATCAAGATGACCCGTTTATGATAATAGTTTGTGGGCGGGGTCAGATCTTTCTGTGGAATGGTTTAAGGGTAATGGATTACTCAGTTAACTTGATAAATTCACATTTTCCGGCTACGATGGTTTCGTCACGCTCGTCCCAGCCGTCGATATACACGCCACCTTTATATTGTTTGGCATACCAGGAGTGAACGCCGGCGGGCAGTTTCACCGAAATCACATTAATGGAGGATGCAGTTCCGCAATCGGGACGTTCGATATGGCTGAGTGTGATCTTTCCGCGACTCTTGCCATCCACAAAGATTTCAATCTCGTCAAACTCGGTATTATTGATCATAGTATAAAAGATCATGTTACCGGTTTTGGGCTCATCCTTTTCTTTTTTACAGGAAGCGAAAAACATGAGACCAGTTGCCAGGATCAGCATCATTGCTTTTTTCAGGAGAAGGTTTGCTTTTGTCATTTTGATTTGATTTTGAGTTGTGATGTGTTTGAATTCGAAAGCAAATCTATACCCCTCCCGGCCCGGTCTGTTAGAACCAGGGTAACAAGGACTGACAGTCTGGTAACAATGGTTTAAACAATTGATTTACAATTAATTAAACTCTGTTTTTTGGTAACATTTTCCGACAAAATCGTAACATATTATCGTAACCCTGATGAGTGGTAAATAGGGCTGATGAAAGCAGGAAAGGGAAGGGCTTCCAATCGGAAAAAAAGGGAGAATCAGGGAAAAAATCAGGTGACTGAAGGCCTTGAGGACGATTTCCCCTGCAAAGTTTCGTTCGGACTCTGACCATATTGCTCACGATAGCACTTGGAGAAATAGGATAGATTATTAAATCCAACCTCGTATGCGATCTCGGATACATTACCGCTGCGCGATTCGAGCAACTGGTGTGCTTTTTTCAAGCGCATCTTTCTCAAAAAATCGCCCTGGGGATTCGCCGGTGAGGGCTTTTAATTTGCGATGCAGCTGCATCCGGCTCAAACTCACTTCCTGACCTAAACGATCCATACTAAAATCCGGATCTCCCATATTTGCTTCTATGGCTTCCATTACTTTGTCGAGGAATTTTTCGTCCATCGACTTGACGGCGGTTTTCTTCGGTCCGAGTAATACCTGGCGACTGTATTTTTCGCGGAGCTGGCGGCGGGTTTCCACCAGGTTTCGTATGCGGATCTGTAACTCGCGGTTATCAAAAGGTTTGGTGAGATAATCATCCGCGCCCGTTTCGAGTCCCATGAGTTTGGATTCATTTCCCGCCACCGCGGTTAAGATGATCACCGGAATATGACTGGTTCGCTCATCGTTTTTCAAGCTTTTGCAAAGTTCGATGCCGTCCATTTCGGGCATCATCCAATCGCTGATGATCAGATCCGGCACTTGCTCAACCGCTTTTTCAAATCCCAACCTTCCATGTTCAGCCTCAATTACCAGGTATTGCGCCTCGAGATGCTTACGGAGATAGTTGCGCAGATCCTCATTATCCTCCACCACCAGCACCCTTGGCTGATCGGGATTGGCGCCCCCCGTATTTAGCTCCGAACCGGCCCCCTCCTCTGTACCCGGTACCATTTTGCTCAGCGCTACCCGTGTTTCGCCCAAAACAGCAGACTGGCCATCGATACCCAGAGATTCCGGACTACCGTCGTTGACGGTCATGACCTCTGCAGGCAAATCCGTATATTCATTAAAGGGCTCACCTTCTACCGGCGGAACCAGGGGCAGCAACACTTCAAAACAGGTACCCTTATCCTGATCACTGCTCACGGAAATCTTACCCCCATGCAGTTCCACCAGTTCCCGCGTCAGCGACAAACCAATGCCCGTTCCCTGTGCATCCGAATAATATTGATTACCCTGATAAAACCGGTCGAACACATGCGGTAGCTGATCCGGGGCGATTCCCTTCCCGTTATCCTCCACCATCAGGCGGATCATTTTACCATCTGCAGACTCAAACAATTCTCCCGTCAGGGTAACGGCGCCTCCCATGGGTGTGAATTTGAGCGCGTTGGACAGGAGATTGTAAAGAATCTTTTCCACCTTATCAATATCCAGCCGGCAATATAGGGGCGCCTCCGGCAACTTCAAATTGAACTCAAGCTGTCTGGATGAACCATAGGAGGAGAAGGAAGCAAAGACCAGCT
Source organism: Flavihumibacter sp. (assembly GCA_036562745.1). Classification (GTDB taxonomy): domain Bacteria; phylum Bacteroidota; class Bacteroidia; order Chitinophagales; family Chitinophagaceae; genus Flavihumibacter. The sequence continues at coordinate 2,945 of DATCJQ010000555.1, read as the reverse complement.
TAAGCAATTGCACCAGCTCCCCATTCCGGGGTTGTAATTTCATCTGGCCGGCTTCGAGCTTGGACAGATCCAGCAGCTGGTTGATCAGGCTCAGCAGCCTTTTCGCATTGCGGTACATCACTTCCAGCTGTTCTTTATTTTCTGTTGTATCGGCAGCAATATGCTCCCGGGTCTTCATTTCGGCCAGCCGATCCGTGAGTCCGTTCAGGATCAGGGTCAGCGGTGTTCGGAATTCATGCGAAATATTCGCGAAGAAATTGGTCTTCACCTGGTCGAGCTCCTTCAGTTTCTCCGCCTGTGCGGCCAGTTGTTCCGATTGCCGGGTCAGCTGCTCGTTAATGGTAATCAGCTCGCGATTCTGACGAAGCTTGAGGCGCTGGCGACTTACCACCAGGGCGGCTATCACCAACAGGGCAATCAATCCCGCTATCAGTGTGTTGCGCCTAAACGCCTGCTGCGCATTTTCCTGTTGCATCAGCACCAGCTTCTTGTCGGCATGATAAGCCGCCTGCATATGCGCGATCTTGAAAATGTTTTCACTGGCCTGCAATGAATCGCGGATATGCGTATAGGATTTAAAATATTCGTGGGCCTGTTTATAATCACCTCGTTGTTCAGCAATACTTGCCAGGAGTTTCCAAACATCAATCAGACTAACCCGCAAATCGATGGCCAAAGCCAGATCCAGAGCCTGCCGCGCCAGACGATCCGCTTCTTTCAGATTTCCCTCCACCTGTTTGATCTGCGCCAGTCCGAGCAATGTGCTGATTTTCCCGTCGTCATCACCCGTCTGATCCTGTAACTGCCGCGCCTCATCCAGATATCGCTGCGCCTCTTTGTAATTCTTCAGTTCAATAAGCGTGAGTCCGATATTGGAAAGGGAGATCGCGCGGCTCTCCATGTCCTCCGGTTGAAGGTATTCCAGCGATTCTCTGAAATATTTCAAGGCTTCCTCGTTCCTGCTTTGCGAGAGATAAGCCGTACCAATATTACTCAGCGTCATACTGATGACCCGCGGCGCTGCCTGATGTTTTTTCTCCAGCTCCAGGGCCCTGAAATAATATTCCAGGGCTCGATCCATGTCATCCTGGTCATTATACAGGTTCCCGATATTCTGAAGCAGCGAAGCAATTTCAGTAGGCTCATAATGCTCCTCCCAGATCTTCATCGATTGCAGATAGTACTGCAGGGCTGTGTCGAGCTTGCTCTGTTTCCAGTACATCATGCCAATATTGTTAAGGAGATAGGCTTCGCCCTGATAATTTCCCCCGGCACGATGACCCTCCAGCGCCTTATTGAACCAAATCATCGCTTCCGCATAGTTGTTCTGCTGATAAAACCCCACCCCCTTGTTGTTATAGGCCGCGGTACGTCCCTTTGCAAAATCATTTTTTTCCGCTTCGTCAATAGCTTCATCCGCGTAACGAATGGTTTGAGCGGGATCCGTATACCAGTAAGATGAGGCAAGCTGATTCAGGAGGTTAACGCGATTGGTATCCCTGGCCGTTGCCAATAAGGCTTGCAAACTATCAACCTTATTACGCTGCGCGATGAGCCGGATGGGAATCAATCCAGCCAGCACAAAAAGCAGCCAGCACACGGTTTTGGACATATTACAAATATAGTGCAGATGACAGACACCGGATCATTTATTCATCCTTCTGCTATGCCGTGTATTCGCAGATATTCCTCTCTGGTTTTCTTTTTGCGGGCTGCCTATAATTCTGCGAAAAATTCGAGAAAGGATTTCTCCGTGGGCAACTGCAGTTTCTTACGTAAACGATATCGACTGATTTCCACTCCGCGCAACGAAATGTTCATCAGTTGCGCAATTTCCTTCGATGACATATTCAATTGCAAATAAGCGCAAAGTTTCAGATCGGTACTGGTCAGCTGCGGATACAATCCCTTAATCTTCTTCAAAAAATCGTTGTTGATTTCATCGAATCGGGCGGCAAACCGATCCCAGTTTTCGTTATTCTTCTCGATATCATTAACCAGCTGAAGGGCTTTTTTCAGACTGAGATCGCCGCTATTCGCTTTATAGAGTTTCTGCAGTTCCTCCTTTACCCGGGCCAGGGCGTCTGTTCTTTCCACGAGGTGCAGTGCAGCATCCGCCAGCTCCTTGTTTTTATAACTCATCTCGCTTTCCAGTTTTTCCTTCTGTAACTGGATGATGGCTTTCTCATTCTGTTCGATTTCGAGCTGGTGCAGGATTTCAAGCTGACGCTGTTGCTCTTCGTATTTCAATCGTTGCTGGTGCAGTTTATACCGCTGCCAACGCACCAGTGCAGCAATCAGGAGGGCCACCAATGCTGCATACCCCAGATAAGCATAAATGCTCAGGTACCAGGGCGGTGAGATGGTGAAGCTATAGCTCACCGGCTCGGATTCTCTTCCCAGATTGGTCCGCGCCCTCACCTTAAAGGTATAGGTGCCGCTGGTTAGGTTGGTATAATCCTTTTCCGTACGCACCGACCAGGTGCTCCAATCCTTATCAAATCCTTCCAGCTTATAACTGTATTCAATCGTGTTTGGCAATCCGTAATAAGGCGCGCTAAACTCAAAACGGAAAGAACGAAAGGCACTCTTCAGTTTCGGGGGCGACCATTGGCCGAATCCTGCATAAAGCAAACTATCCTTCGATCCGATCGCATGCACCGAAGCCAGTCTAACGGTTAGGGGCAACCGATTTGCGCGGTATTTTTCCAGGTTCAGATGGATCAATCCCTTTTCCGATGCGATGAAAATATTCCGTGGGTCATAGGGATAAACCTGCTCAAATCCGGAGAGGATCTGTCCGGTCAGCTCCGGGAAATACACGGGTTCACTCCAGCCCGGTTCGCCATTCTTGCCGGCCCTCCGCAATACCACCCCCATTTTTTTCCCGCTTACAAACCAGATATTTCCCTGGGCATCGTCTTTGAGATAACGCAGTTCAATGT
>DATCJQ010000044.1:0-14697 GCA_036562745.1 Flavihumibacter sp. | reverse complement strand
ATCCAAAATCAGCAAAGAATCCCTGGGCATATCAGCCGGACGTTTTTTCTGAATGCGTGCCTGGCGCAGATCCTTGAAAAGCGGCTTGATGCGCGCAACGAGGTATTTACTATCGTGACTAAAACTCGCCTGATATCCTCTCGGGATCCGCCACTGCTGCGCATTTTGGGTGGATTGAATCACCAGCTGACCATCTCCTTCCTGAACATTTACGGTATAAGCCAGCCAGTTTCCATCTGCGCTGATGATTTTTTCACCCAAACTCTGCCACTGATCATACACCGAATGATCCAACGGTTTTTTCTGGGCAAAACCAAAGGCGGAATAAACCAGCAGTCCAAGCAGGAAACAGATTGATCTCATAATGCGTGCTTTCGTGTGTAAATAGGCGCTTTTCGGGATTATGTGCTTTTCGGGATTATGCGCTTTCCGAAAACCCTTTATTTGCTAAAATAACACAAACTGCTCAACGGTGGCTCCGCCAAACCCGCCACATCTGCAGGAAAACAGCCAGCACGATCAGGGCCAGTCCGGCATAAAAATGGGGCCCCAGTGCCTTATTCTCCCCGAACAGCAAAAAAGCCAGCAAAATGCCGTACACCGGCTCGAGATTATAACTGAGGTTCACGGTAAAGGCCGAAATATATTTCAGCGCATAGGAAGAAAGGAAAAATGCCCAGACGGTACAGAGCAGCGACAATACCAGCAGCCATCCCCAGTCGGCGGGCGAGGGCACCACATAGCTGGTGGGAAAAATGCGCATATAGAGCGGCATCAGCAGGCTGAGCGTCAGGAAGCCGCCGGTGAGTTCATAGGTAACCAGGGTATCAACCGACACCTTTTTAAGTAATTGCCGGTTCAGAATGGGGAAGACAGCGCCCAGCATCGAAGAGATCAGTCCGATCAGTATACCGGTCTTATAGCGGCTGTCGAACTGAAATATGATGAAGATGCCGGCGATCACCATCAGTCCCAGCAGGATCTCCTGCCACACCACCCGGGTGCGCAATATCAGGGGTTCAAAAATCGCGGTGAAAAATCCGATGGAGGAGAAACAAACCAGGGCTACGGAAACATTGGAGTATTTGATTGAACCGTAAAAACTCACCCAGTGCAGGGCGGCCACCAATCCAACACCGATAATTGATAACAGAACAGGCAGGGAGGGGATCACCAGTTTCTTACGGAAAGCAGCAATAAGCCATAAGGCGATGGCACTCAGCAGCAGCCGGTACCAAACGATCAATGCCTCATTCAACGTGATTAAACGACCTAATATTCCGGTAAAACCGGCCAGCAAGACCGCAAGATGGAGTCTCAGGAATGCCGTTTTCATGCTGCCGCTTCTTCGCCCTCATTGTTCTTCATGCGGGCATGATAATCTTTAAACAGACTTTCCCAGCGCAGGCGCAATACCCCCAGAATTCCTTCCTTTACGATGCCCTTATGCATTTTGGATACACCCAGCTGGCGGTCTTCAAATATGATGGGCACTTCCTTGATTTTAAATCCGAGTTTCCAGGAAGCAAATTTCATTTCTATCTGGAATGCATAACCGAGAAAACGGATTTCATCGAGGTTCAGTGCTTCCAGTACTTCGCGCTTATAACAAACGAATCCGGCTGTGGTATCCTTCACCGGCATCCAGGTAATGATGCGTGTATATAAGCTTCCGCCTTTTGACAAAAGAATACGATCCCAGGGCCAGTTAACGGTACCGCCACCCTTTACCCAGCGCGAACCAATGGCCACATCAGCACCCTCCGACCGGCAGGCCTGGTAAAGTCGTTGCAGATCCGCGGGATTATGCGAAAAATCGGCATCCATTTCAAAGATGAACCGATACCCTTTCGCAAGTGCCCATTTGAACCCGTGAATATAGGCCGTTCCCAATCCCAGCTTTCCGCTGCGTTGCTCGAGGAAGAGCTGCTGCGGATAATCCTGCTGCAAAGCTTTCACGATATCGGCCGTGCCATCGGGTGATCCGTCATCAATTACCAACACATGAAAATCCTGTTGAAGATCAAAAATGGCCTTCAGAATGGCAGAGATATTTTCTTTCTCGTTATAGGTGGGTATGATTACGATCTTTTCCAAATGCTTTAACGGAGCCTGACTATTGATGAATTAGTTTTTCTTCAGCATGGTACGGTTAAAAATCTCGCTCAGTTTCTGCTTGGTGTGCAGGGGAAAATCGCCCTTCATCATCCAGTCATAATACTGCGGTTCGGCGCGAAGCACTTCGGTAACCGGACGTCCCTTATGTTTTCCGAAATTGAACACTTCCACCCCATCCTGCATCACGAATCTTCTGGCAAAGTCAACGATCTGTTCTTCGCCAATCACTTTGAGTATGGAATCAACCGTATTGCCGAGTTGCGGATAACGTTCCAGCTGGGCCAGCAACACTTCCCAGGTAGCCTGCGCATCCACTTCTGCGCTATGTGCTCCATCCAGCGTTTTATTGCAATAGAATTTGTAGGCTGCACTCAGGGTACGCTGTTCCATCATGTGGAATACCTTCTGCACATCGAGCAGCTTGCGCGATCCGATTTCGAAATCGAGACCCGCACGCAGAAACTCTTCCACCAGCAGGGGGATGTCGAACCGGTTGGAATTATATCCCGCCAGATCACAATTTTCCAGAAACTGCTTCATTTCATTGGCCACCTGTTTGAACGTGGGTGCATCCCGCACCATTTCATCGGTAATACCGTGCACATCGGAAGCACCCGTGGGAATGGGCATTTCCGGATTGATGAGTTTCCGCTTTACGGTTCGGGAATGGTCTTTTCCAATCCGCACGATAGCTATCTCCACAATTCGATCCACACCCAGGTTGGTTCCGGTGGTTTCCAGATCAATAAAAGCAATAGGTTTCTGTAATTGTAATGACATGGCGCAAATGTACACTTATTGGCTGTTTACCCAAATTCGGCTCTTGCCGCTTACATAAATAATTACTAATTTTCATGTATCTTTTGCATTTTTGCCCCCTCCGTCCAAACAGGTATGCAAATTGTATAACTAAGCATAAAAGGTGAATATGAAAAAGTTCTGGATTGTATTGGGCCTGGCCATGGTATTTGCGATAGGTTTTACTGCCTGCACCACATCCCGCGCCGGTGGTTGTAAAATGTCTGCCGGAATGGTTGGCTACTAAAATTTTGTGAATGAATTGGCTCCCGCTCGATACCCCTGCCCAACTGGATGAACTGATTAAAGCATCCTCCGGCAAACCTCAGGTTATCTTTAAACACAGCACTCGTTGTGGCATCAGCTCAATGGCAAAGAATCGACTCGAAAGAGCTGCCGATCTGCCCGAAGCGGATTATCATTTCCTGGATCTGATACGCTATCGCGAACTCTCCAACGCCATCGCCGAAACCTTTCGCGTATGGCACGAATCGCCTCAGCTCTTGGTCATAAAAGATGGTCAGTGTGTTTCGGATACCAGTCATACCGGCATCTCTGTTTCCTGGCTGGAGGAGACCATCGATGCTCTACGGGCCTGATCCGGCCATTAATTCCGCTGGTAAAAATATAATCGCAGTTGTATCGGCAATCCGCCGTTTTCGCTGAGCGTGAAGAATCCGCCGGCATTGGTCTTAAAGCTGATTGCTTCTCCCTGCGGCTCCAGTTTGACGGGAATTTCCACCCCCTCCGTTTGCAGAAGCGATTGAATGGTTTCGCTCCCTTGCTTTTTCCAGTACATCACGGATGTGTAATTACGCAACAGTACTTCCGTTCCATCCGGGGAGATATCTCCCGCCGTGGCCTGCGCTATCCGGCTCACTCCACTCTCCTCCGCCACCTGCACAGCGGCCGCATCATGAGGATAGCGAAGGGTGAAGATTTTCGACGGCACTTCCTTGGTCAGAATGATCAGATCTTTGGTAATGGGGTCTATCATGAGGGCTTCCGCATCATGCGGATTGTTATCACCATAGGTGAATCGTAGCTTATCCACCTGGTCCACCGACTGAATGCCCGCGGCAGGTTCCTGCAAACGATAAATGGCGTATTCGCTGTATTTCTTTTCATTATCACCCGTTTCGGCGATATAGAGGTATTTTTTGCCGTTTTCCGGACCGGGACCAATGGCCAGTGCTTCCCAGTCGCGGTTCTCCGCCGTGGGTAAATTCACTGCAGCCTGCAGCTCTCCATCATGCGTCACCCGCAGGAGTTGCGCGGGATTATCACCATCCTCAATCATCCAGATTGTACCCGGTTGCGAATAGCTGTCGGCAATGCCCGATACTTCGCCCGGAAAGCCCTGGGATAGCACCAGGCCGGATCCCTCTTTAAACGGAATCCTTCCTTCGTTTTTGCCAGAAGATTTGGAGCAGGATACCAGGCAGAGGCCCAGCACCAGTTGAGTTAGGGTGGAAGGATAAAAAAGCCGCATATAAGTAAAAATAATCACTTATATGCGGCTTCCAAATTATTGGAACAGTAATTTCTCGATGGTTTCCACCCCGGTAACGGTATTTGTCACCTTCAGGAAATAAACACCCGGTATCATGGTCTTATGACGCAGCAGTGTTACCACCATCGGACCACCCACTGCCTTGCGGCTCTGATGGATTACCTGTCCGGCTGCATTCATGAGATCGAACTGATAGAGTCCCGGTTGATTTACCTGGAAGGATACATTGATCTGATCCTTCACCGGATTGGGATAGATAGCAATCGACAGATCGTTGCCTACCTCCTGTTTCAGCTTCACCAGGTTCGAGTAAACCACCTTGCCTGATTTATCGAAGCCTTTGATGCGATACTGATGCTGCGGTGCAATCAGCCGGTCATCGGTATAGCTGAACTGGGTGTTCGCACGTGTATCGGTTACGCCAACTTCTGCGATCACCTGGAACTCGTTGCTATTCGGTTTCATCCGTTCAACCTGGTAGCGGATGATATCTCCGCTGGCCAAATGATTCCAGGTCAGCTGATTGGTTTTACGAATCGCTTTACCGGTGAGCTTCAGTCCGTCAGACAGCACGCCACCACAATTACCTGTTACGGTGTAATAGTTCAGACGCACCAGACATCCGTTATTCACCGATACCTTCGCTACATACTCACCCACCGCATCCGGTTCGAGGTAGGGTATCATGTATTCGCGATCAGTACCCACCAGCACACTGTCAGTCTCCGACAGTTTGTGATACCACTCGTAGGTGGAATTTGCAAAAGCCGGTACGGAAAGGGTTACATCCGTATAGTAACAGTCAGATTGTGCAGTGATTACGGTGTTTTGCAGCGGCAATACACTCACATCGTTCAGCGTGGCATTACCACAGTAGTCCACCACTCTCAAACGAACCAGTGAATAGCTTGCTCCATTGTTGATATTGAAAATCGGACTGGCCTGCGGCGGTGCAACAATCGAGGGTGTGCTCGGCACACTTCCGATGATCTCATACATGAAGGGCGGTGCACCACCGGTAACATTCGCTCCCACACTGAATGAGTTGTTATCACACTGATAGGAAGCCGATTTATCGAGTTGCGGATACTGATAAGATCCGATCACCACGGTATCATAATCCTTGTTATTACAGCTGCCCGGCAGATTGTACTGAATTACATAGGTAGCCGGAGCCAGATCGGTCCATTTGTACACGGCCACCGAACCGGTATTGTAAGGGATATTAACCACCGCACCATTCTTGCGGATGATGGTCGGATTAATCAGTCCCAGGTTGGAACTAACGGTCACGGTCAACTCAGAAGAACCATCCTGGTTGGCACCAGAGGGACATTTAGCTGTCACCTGCAGATTGCTGTTGAACGTACTGATGGCCGGTGTCACCCCTCTTGAAACGGCGCCGCCGCAATTATCGGTCAGCTCGATACGATATTGCTGGTTGCCCGGCAGCGCAGGCAGTTCATTCAGCCAGATCGTACTGTTGCTGCTGGTTACGGTTGCCGCCAGTGTGTTATCCGGTGTATAGGCTTTTACAGTGTAAGGCAATGTACCATTCGACACGTTCACGCGGATATTCGTCATATTGAACACGCAGGAAGGTTGAGCCGTCAGCGAAATTGTCGGAACATTGGGATCCACTTCGAAACAGCGACGGATGGTGGTATCATAACAGTTGTCGCGCACCTCCATGCAATAGGAACCGTAGGGAACATTGGAGAAGCGTCCGTTGGAACTGGTTCCCACCACTTCGTTGTCGGCATTTTTCAGCGTATAGGTCGGATTGGTGAAATTGGTTACGTTCTGCAATTCCACGTTGAATCCGCTACAGGTTTTATTGGTGATACGTGTATTACCGGCACTCGGTTTGTTCTGCAGTGTGGTGATACAACGTGTAATGGTGGTATCATAACAATTCGCATCGTTCTGCACTTCCACGCAGTAGTTACCATAGGGCACATTGTTGAACACACCGTTCGTGTTGGTGGCAATTACCTGTCCGCCGGGAGTTTTCAACCGATACTGCGGATTGGTGAAATTGGATACACCGGAAACAGTAAGACGATATCCTGTACATCCCCTGTTGCTAACCTGCAGGGAACCGATAGCCGGAACCAGGCGCTGTACATTGATACAACGACGGATGGTGGTATCGTAACAGGTCGGATCATTTCTGATTTCCATGCAATATTGTCCATAGGGAATATTGGCGAACACTCCCGTGGTATTACATGCCACCAGTTGGTTGGCTGCATTATACAAACAGTATTGCGGGTTGCGCAGGTTTTGTGCCCCGCCCACGCTCAGGTCGATGGCATTACATTTCCGGTTTACATTCAGCTGTGCATTCACAGAAGGCGGAATCGGCGCCACCGTGAAACAACGCTGGATGGTGGTATCATAACATTGCGGATCATTGGTAATACGCATGCAATAGTTTCCGTAGGGAATATTGTTGAAGTTCCCGGTAGTATTACATGCCACCAGCTGATTCGCCGCATTATACAAACAGAATTGCGGGTTCCGCAGGTTGGTTTGTCCGCCGATGCTCACATCCACATTATCACATTGCGGATCGCTCACGGTAATGTTTGCTGCCACGGACGGACGCAGGGCATCCACCGTGAAACATCTGCGAATAGTGGTATCATAACAACCATCTTTCACTTCGATACAATAAGATCCGGCCGGCAGATTGGTAAATACCCCATTGTTATTGCAGGCCAGTTCCTCATTCTGGCTGTTTTTCAGACAGAAACGGGGATTGGTGAAATTCACCAGTCCGCTTACCGACGCCGTAACCGCATTACAATCGGTACGGTTGATCGACACATTGGGGTTCATACTGAGCTTCGGAGGGGTCAGCACGAAATTGCGGGTGATGGTGGTATCAAAACACTCATCCCGAACAGTGATGCGATAGGTTCCCACCGGGATATTGCTGAACTGTCCGGTTGTATTACAGGCGATCTGCACATTGCTGCTGTTATACAGGCAATAAGTCGGATTATTCAGGTTGGTTTGTCCGGTAATTCTCGCCGTGAAACTGTTACAAGACTGGAAGCTGGTTGCCACCACATTCGCCACGGTTGGAATCTGGGTATCGGTCCAGTTTACGAAACGAACATTGCCACATCCGTCCTTGGCCACCAGGCGCAGTGAACGGCGTGATCCCAGTTCGTGCACAAACTGGTAGTTATTGTACCAGCTGGTATCGCCCGCACCATTAACCACTCCGTATTTGAAATTGCTGAAGATGCTGCTGCTGGTATTGGCATTGCCTCTTGAGTCGCGCAGTCTCAGCTGGAAAGCTCCATTATTACAATTGGTTCTGCTACCGCTGTGGTTTTCAATCCACCAGTCGTAAGGCAAAACATTGATGCGACGGGTTTGGATACCGCCGCAGGAATCTTTCAGTTCGATGGCATATTCACCACCCGGCAATCCGGTAAATACCCCGGTATTGTTGGTGGTACCTACTCCTGCCGGCGAGGGCGCGACGATTTTGTAGGTGTAAGGCCCGCGTCCTCCGGTGAGACCGGTTACTGTAATCGTTGCATCGCTGCCGTTGGCACAGGTAACATCGGTTTTCTCCAGGCTGAACCGGGGATCCTCATAGCTGCCGGGAACCACAATATTCTGCAACTCAGCCACACAGTTACTGGAAACATCCTGCACCATCACGGTGTAAGTGCCCGCAGACAGACCGGTAATTACACTGGATGACGTATAGGGCGTGGAAATCGGCCCTACCACCCGGTAATTATAATTGCCCGTACCGCCGGTGGCAGTTACCGTTATGGTTCCGGTTGCTTTACATCTGGATTCTTCTGGGATGGCCGACTGGACCGTAAGGGAACATCCGGCCTGGGCCCTGATCTCCCGGCTATATAGGAGGGTTAGAAGAAAGGATAGGATTAAGTAAAGTTTTTTCATGGTAGGATTTAGATTCTCGGATTATAACGTCAAAAATCTGCCTACAGTCGATGAAATGAAAGTATTTATCGAAAATTTCGACGAATGGACCCCCAGATTGAGTACTAGTACCTAGCCCCCGTCGAAATTTTACGATGCCGTATGCATTCAAGTTTTCAAGTGTGATTTTTTTTGATCTCAATACAACGGTATCCTACCAGGCTTTGTCAGAAATAGCACAAGCAAACTTTTATGAGATCAATTCGCAAAACATTGGGCATTCTGACCTTCGCACTGCTCATATCCGTGGGAATGAGCTGGCAGCCTGTTTCAGCCGAAGGACAATCGGCGCAGGTTATAACAAAACGCCTGATCAGCCTGAAAGCTGAAAAAGGCGACAAGTCTTTATTAACGGAAGAATCGGTAATAGAAGAAGCCGGCTCACTGGAGTTTACCGGCGGACTGAGTATGTATTTCTTATAAGGGTACAGGTTGCCTGATATTCATCAGGTTTCCTGTACAATTCCTTTCTTAACGGCGTACATGACGAGGCCTGCCATCGATTTTGCGCCTGTTTTTGTTTTCAGCTTATCGCGAATAGCTTCCACAGTCCGCGGGCTGATATCCACAATGTCGGCTATCTCCTTCGTCGTCTTCTCCTCGCACATCAGTTTTAATATCCTGATTTCCTTTTCCGTCAGCTGAGCATCCATCATATGGTCCGGCTCATTTTTGCGTGTACGCAAGCCTGTTAGCAGGGCCTTGTTGGTGAGCTCGTTGAAGAAGAATTCCTGTTCGTAACAGGTCTTGATGGCCTGGTAAATCGTTTCGGAATCCGAGTTCTTGGTGAGATAGGAATTCGCTCCAATCTCCATCAGTTTGGAAATCATGGAATGATCGTTATGCATCGAGAGGATGATAACTTTTACATGGGGATTAATCTTACGAATTTCAGGAAGCGTGGTAATGCCATCCATTATCGGCATCTGGATATCGAGCAGGATAACATCGGGCTCGATATGCCTGAGCAGGTTGAGAAGCTGCATCCCATTATCTGCCTCTGCAATTAACTCCACATCCTTCTTTGCCGAGAGCGCGGTTTTTACCCCGGCACGGAACAAAGCGTGGTCATCGGCTATAGCCACTTTAATAGGATTACTAGGGTCTGGTTTTTTCATACGGTGAATTTTGGGAATATTGAACGCGATTTTTCACGCATTTCGCTTGCAAGATGTAAAAATTCCGGAACATCCACTATAGTAGTTCTACGTAAAAATACCATTTCGGAATATACCATTTCTGCAGTTTTCGATAAAATTAGCCATTTTCCCATCGTAACTATCCCCCAGCCCGATCGAAATTTTACGAATTCGGGCGTATTTCCTGTACAGTTAAAATTCAGCAATTCCGCTCTTGTCCCCCTTTGGGCCTCTCCCTACCTTTGATCCAGAAGTTGATTGACAGGATCGCTAGTTCAACCATCCAATGTCCAGTAACAACCGTCCAGAAATTCTTCAATATTCTATGAAACCAACGAATCCGACGTCAATCAACTTTCTTTTCTAAAATCCCATGAAATACCGGTCCCGATGTTCGACCGGCACCAGGACCCCATCTCCTCTATCCGTCCAAAAACCGTAACCCAGGCACATATCAGCAGCCAGATACGCCAAGCCTCTTGTGCTGGTTTCTGCACCATTAACCCTGTAGCCCGGATAACAACCCAACACCGTAAAATCCAATGCGATGTCCGAACCGGTTTCGGCCATCCCAACAAATAATTTTTGCTGTACCCAATGCGGGCAGCCAGTTCTTATAAATCACTTGCCTGCTCTGGAAGCATCAGGAGCGTTGTAGCGAAGGGGGATATAAAAACCATTTGGCGGTAATAAACGGAGTGAATGTTTATGAAATCAGCAGCCAACCTTCTAGGTTTACATATTCAGGGTGCTTCTCCAGGGCAGGCTTTTTTAATGGAGAAGGGGGAACGGGGAACGGGCAGACAAAGGAAACAAGGCAAACAAGGGGAACAAGGCAGACAAGAGGAACAAGCAGACGAAGGGAACTGGGGCGAACATTTGCACAGTGTACCTGTTTTCATAAAATATTTCAACAGATTTTTCGGGTCAGATTCAACGAAAAAAGGTGCAGTGAATACTGCACCTTTATATTGATTGATAATAATCGGCTGATTGAGCTTATTGACCAGCTTCGCCTTCGCCGCCTTCCAGCTTCTTCTTGAGTTCAGCCAGAACACCCAGATCACCAAGGGTTGCTTTTTCAACCTTGCTTTGGATGTTTTTAACCGCTTTCTTGGTTTTGTCAGCTTCAGCTTTTGCCTCTTTCTTAATCGCTTCTCTTTCTTCAGCTTTAGCAACTTCCCAAGTACGGGCATGGCTAACCACAATACGCTTCTCGTTGCGGTCGAATTCGATAACCATGAACTGGTTGGTTTCTTCAGCATTTACTGAAGTACCGTCTTCTTTAGCCAGATGACGGTTGGGAGCAAATCCTTCCAAACCATAGGGCAACTGAACGATCGCACCTTTGTCATCCTTGCGGATTACAGTTCCTTCATGCACGGTTCCGATAGCAAATGTATCTTCCAGTGCATTCCAGGGATCTTCTTCCAGTTGTTTGTGTCCCAGTTGCAGTTTACGGTTTTCTTTATCGATACCCAGGATGATGATCTCGATGTTTTCACCCACTTTGGTGTACTCAGAGGGGTGGTTGAAACGCTTCAACCAGCTCAGGTCACTGATGTGGATCATGCCACCGATACCAGGCTCCAGTTCAACAAACACACCGTAGGGAGTGATGTTTTTAACCAGTCCGTTGTGACGGCTGTCAACCGGATATTTGTTTTCGATTTCATTCCAGGGATCAGGTGTCATTTGCTTGATAGAAAGGCTCATTTTGCGAGCATCTTTATCAAGGGTTACGATCTTAGCTTCGTACTCGTCACCCAGTTTGAAGAACTCCTTCGCATTGATCGGAGTATTCGCCCAGGTAATTTCGCTTACGTGAACCAGACCTTCCACACCCGGCATGATTTCCAGGAACGCACCGTAATCTTCAATGTTTACAACCTTACCTTTCACTACATTACCTTCGGTAACTGTTTCAGGCAGCACATCCCAGGGATGCGGAGTCAGTTGTTTCAGACCCAGGCTGATACGTTTTTTGTCGTCGTCGAAATCCAGTACCACCACGTTCAGTTTCTGATCGAGTTTCAGCACTTCTGAAGGGTGATTGATCCGTCCCCAGCTGATATCGGTGATATACAGCAGACCGTCCAGACCGCCCAGATCCATGAAAGCACCGAAATCGGTGATATTCTTGATGGTTCCTTCGAGTACCTGACCTTTCTCCAGTTTGCCCATGATCTCTGCACGTTGTGCTTCGATATCGCTTTCGATAAGAGCTTTGTGAGATACCACCGCGTTTTTAATGGCTTCGTTCACCTTAACCACTTTGAACTCCATGGTTTTACCTACAAACTGATCGTAATCAGTTACAGGCTTCACGTCGATCTGAGAACCAGGCAGGAAGGTTTCCATACCAAATACGTCCACAATAAGACCGCCTTTAGTTTTGCTGGTAACAGTACCAGTAACGATTTCGCCAGTCTTGTGTACTTCCACGATTTTTTCCCAGGCACGGGTAATACGGGCTTGTTTGCGGCTGAGGTGCAGATGACCCTGACGGTCTTCTTTTTCAACAACCATTACTTCCACTTCATCCCCGATCTTCAGACCCGGCATATCGCGGAATTCGTTCAGTGAAATCAGACCATCACTCTTGAAACCGATGTTCAGTACCACGTCGGTTTTAGTCAAACCTACCACGGCTCCTTTGATCAGTTCACCATCGTTGATGGTAACGAAAGTAGCGTCGTACACTTTGTCGTACTTAGCTTTTTCGTCTGCACTGTAAGAAGATACATTGCGCTTGTCGATGCTCCAGTCAAAATCGTCGTGAGCGGTAGCAACAGGCGCCTCAGGTGCATTTGTTGTCGCTGTAGCAGATTCTGCAGGGGCAGAACCAGACTCCTGAGCATCAGCGTTTAATTGTTTACGAAAAATGTTTTCAAACATAAAAATTTCCCGATGGTTTTATTCGGGCCTGCAAAGATAGTTTAAAATCCGCTTCCATCCTGCATTTTGACGCAGTTTTTCACGATGTTCCGGGCTGCCAGCCAACCGCTGGTCCAGGCATGCTGAAAATTGAATCCACCGGTGATTCCATCCACATTCATGATCTCCCCCGCAAAATGAAGCCCCTTGTGCAGACGGCTCTCCATGGTGGCCGGATCGATCTCCGACAGTACAATCCCGCCTGCCGTCACAAATTCCTCCTTGAAGGTGGTTTTCCCCTTTACCTCCAAAGGCATGGCAGCCAGCAGTTTAACCAGCCGGTTCTGCTCTTTTCCGGGCAATTCGCCCCATTTGCCCTCCGGATTGGCGCCGGCTTCACCCAGCAGGTATTCCCAGAACCGCTGTGGCAGCTGAAAGGGATTCTGATTCTTCAGTTTCAGGCTGCCCTTATCATTGCGGAACTGCCGGATAAATTCGAGCAACCGCTGCTCATTATACTCCGGAACCCAGTTGATCATGGCACTGAAATGCCATTTCTTTTCCGCCAGTTGCCTGGCACCCCAGGCACTGCAACGGAGTATTGCCGGACCGCTTAATCCCCAATGTGTTATCAGCACCGGCCCTTTTTCCTGCAGTTTTGTACCGGTAATCTTCACCAGGGCAGGATCCACCACCACGCCCATCAGTGAGCGAATGGTATGTCCGGGTAAATTGAAGGTGAACAGAGATGGTACCGGTTCCTCCACCTGATGCCCCAGGGCCTTCAGCCAGTGAAACTGCTCGGGCTTGCTGAAACCTCCTGCTGCCACACACACAAAATCCGCCTCCAATTTCTCCCGGGTAGTCTGTACCACCCATTTTTCCCCCGCTCTGTCCAACGCCTGCACATCCTGACTCAGTCGCACCGATACTCCATGACGGGTTGCCTCATCCAGTAAGCAACGAACAATGGTTTCCGAATCATCGGTAACCGGGAACATCCGGCCATCGGCTTCCGCTTTCAATTCCACTCCCCGCTCCCTGAACCATTCTATGGTATTCGCCGGATTAAAATGCCCGAAGGCTTTTTTTACAAACTGTTCTCCCCTTGGATAATGCGCAGCCAGTGCCGGCACATTGAAGCAGGCATGAGTAACATTGCATCGTCCACCACCGCTCACTCTCACCTTCGATAGCAGTTTTCCCGTTTTCTCCAATATGATCACCGAAAGGGATTTATCCTGCGCCGCTGCATTTACCGCGCAGAAAAATCCGGCTGCACCACCCCCGATTACCACCAATGTTCGTTTATGCATACCGCAAATGTAAGCATCCCCTTCAGCTCTCCTCTCCCTCACCCGGATAAAACGAATCATAGAAAAACAGCGACCGCATATTGGGCAGACTACAGCGATCTATGGTATGTTGCATCAGGTCATTTACCAGAAAGGATAACATTTCGCGCCAACTCAAATCCTCGCGAAACATAACATCGATTTGATGCTTATCCAATTCATCGAGCAAGCGCAACACTTCTCTCTCACAATCAGTTTCAGTGGGTAAATCATCCGGCACCGGCATTGGTGGTTTGCCAGTCAACTCATACACGGTTTGACATTGGTTCCTTCCTATTCCCTCCATGGCAAATACCATTTTCAGAAAAGCATGTTCCGTTTCCGGTGCCAGATTGCCCGACACATGCACCGTGGCCCCCAGTTCTGCCTGTAACTGCATTTTCATCAGCTCATTTTCAATCTGTATCTGTTTGATAGGATCATCGCTGTATTTGATCCGCCCGTTCTGCCCTGCCATATCTGTCAGTTTTGGATTGATTGAATTCCACCGTAAAACTGATAAATAAAAAAAACCTGGTCAGGAGTGAATTCACCCTTTCTGACCAGGTTTATTAAACGGGTATTGAAACCCCTATTGACTAGCAGCTTTCAATTTGAGAAACTGTCAAACCATGGACTATGAAACCGTCAAATACGGATTGTTTTTCTCCGCTGTTTCGATGGGCTCAAAGTTCGACAATACATCGGCCTTGCCTCTGCGTACACAAACGGTATGTTCAAAATGCGCCGCGGGTAAGCCATCCTTGGTTTTCACCGTCCAGCCATCATCTTCATACCAAACTTCCTTCACGCCCATATTCACCATCGGTTCAATACAAATCACGAGTCCCTCTTTCATCTTGGGACCGGTACCTCTTTTTCCATAGTTCGGAACCTGGGGCTCTTCGTGCAGGTGACGGCCCAGTCCATGTCCCACCAGTTC
>DATCJQ010000017.1:0-1871 GCA_036562745.1 Flavihumibacter sp. | reverse complement strand
TTATTATTGATATCGGTTTTGTTGTTGGGCATCAGATCCCATTTCAAAATGGGTCGCAAATCCTTTGTCGGAGCTTTTGCCAGGTACCGCAACAGCAATTCATAACGGGATGAATCATAATCGGCAGGTCTCTCAATAGGCAAACGATTGGACCGATCACTGGTCAGACAGATCCGATAATTATAGGCCTGCACTTTTTTATCGCCGGTGCCGGCAGGCTGCAGAGGCTCGGCACTTACTCCCCATAGCAGTCCGCTTGCCGAATCTCCCGGAACTTTATATGGATCAATACCGTCAGGAAACTGATGGTACTGGCGCATCTGCACACCGTTATAGGTTTCGCCATAAACCATGTTGGCTTCGCGTCCCACCGTATAACTTACACCTGCCGCAGCCATCAGATCTCCCTCATAGGAACAGTCCAGATAAACTTTAGCGCGCACGTGGCGCAATGGTTCATCTTCATTCAGGGGATCTCGTACTGTGATCTCCTCAATTTTTCCCTTATTCTTTTTAAGATTAACTAATGCCGATTCAAACCAGACTTCGACATCAGCGCGACTTATATAATCCCTGAACAATGAATCAGCAACTTTGGGCTCGAATATCCAGGACTCGAATTTTCCATAATGTGCACCAACACGGCGATAAAAATCAAGGGCCAGCCTGCTTACCGCGAACTTATTTCCGATATCAGTAAATCCCAGCCCCCCACTGGTTAATCCGCCCAGGCGTTTCCCGGGTTCCACCAGCAAAACAGACTTGCCCTTCATTTTTGCGGTATAGGCTGCTATCACGCCCGCGGAATTAGCGCCATATATACAGATATCCACTGTTTTGACCGACTGCGAACCTGCATCACCGGAAGCCCCGGGGTCGAGGCAGGATGTACAAA
Organism: Flavihumibacter sp.; assembly: GCA_036562745.1. Taxonomy (GTDB): domain Bacteria; phylum Bacteroidota; class Bacteroidia; order Chitinophagales; family Chitinophagaceae; genus Flavihumibacter. Next base: position 976 of record DATCJQ010000017.1, on the reverse strand, counting down.
GCACTATCAATGCCGATATCATGGGAAGAGGGGCAATCAATCGTTTCATTATTTATGTTTTAAATGCGCGTGAATGGTCGGTGTCGGCCTCAGGTCATGGCACCGTTGCTGCGAAATCATCATCAATCCAATGCGGATATGCCTGGTAAATACGATCCAGCTCTTCTGCTTGTCCGGGTGATAATATTTCCTCCGGATTCAGACACCAAATTCCCTTCAACAACCCCTGGCGCCGCAATACTTCGTGGATGCCCGCTATACAGCCTTTGAACCCATTGGCCGCATCAAATACAACTGCATTCATATCAGTAATGGCAGCCCCCTCGCTCAGTAGTTCCGGATAATCGGCCGCAGCGGCTTTCTTCACCCTTTCAAGTAAAGCCACTGCCCTGCTGGTCCAAACAGCCCAGTGCCCCAGCAATCCGCCGACAAATTTTTTCTCGATCGATTGTCCGTTTACCGTAAACCGATAGGTTGTCAGCAAATCCGCCACTATATTATCGTCATTGCCCGTATATAAACTGATTTCGTTCGCTCTTCCGCTGTTCACGACAGCACGCACTACATCCAATGTCTGATAGCGGTTAAAGGCAGCAATCTTGATCGCTTTCACATTGGGGATGGCAGCAAATTCACGCCAGAACTCATAGCTAAGCACGCGTCCTCCTACAGCGGGCTGCAGATAGAATCCAAATACGGGGATCATCGACGCAATTCGCCGCGTTCTTTCAAGAAGATCTGCTTCCGAATAATCAGGCAATCCGCCCATACTTAAGAGACCGAGGTGGTAACCGTATTTTAGCGCGAGTTCTGTTTCTTTAATTGCCTGCGAAGTGGGACCGCAGATCCCTGCCACTTTTATAAAGCGATTCGGTTCCGTATGGCGATCTAGCTCTTCGGAAGCTATCGCCAACACCGGTTCGTACAGATTAAATTTCGGATCCCTGATTTCAAACTGGGTGGTATGCACCCCCAC
>DATCJQ010000008.1:0-1741 GCA_036562745.1 Flavihumibacter sp. | reverse complement strand
CGTAAAAGCTTTCCTCATGTTTTTTATTGCCATCCGGGCCCTTGCCGAAATCGCCCAGATTCACCCCGGTTAATACAATTTCCTTCACACCATTGGCGGCCAGTTCGCGGGCATTGCGCAGCACGTTTTCGATCGAATCGCTCCGGCTCTTGCCCCGGGCCATCGGGATGGTACAAAATGAACAGCTGTAATCGCATCCGTCCTGAACCTTCAGAAATGTACGGGTGCGGTCATTCACCGACCAGGAAGAATTGAAGCCGGTTACCTCGCCAATATCGCAACTGTGAATTTTAGCGGGATCGCCCTTGGTGAGCGCTGCCAGATGCTGGGCAATATTGAATTTCTCCGCGGCGCCCAGCACCAGGTCCACACCGGGAATCTCAGCAATTTCCTTCGGCTTGAGCTGGGCATAACAACCGGTAATCACTACCATGCTTTCCGGGGCACGGCGCTGAATCCGGCGCACCAGCTGGCGACATTCCTTATCGGCATTATCAGTAACCGAACAGGTGTTGATTACATAAACATCAGCTGCTTCCTCAAAGGATTTCTTCTCAAAGCCCTCATTTTCCATCATGCGACTGATGGCCGAAGTCTCCGAGAAATTCAACTTACAACCCAATGTGTGAAACGCAACTGATCTTTTTTCTGCCATAGGGCCGCAAAGATACGTAGATTTGAGCCCATGCGGAAAGTCCCTATTCGTTACATCTTAGCTGCTTTAATTATTCCCCTGGCTTGGTTTTTTAACCGCAATAATTCTTCGGAACTAACTGAAAATAAGTCAATTATAAATCGGATTGATCAGTTGGTCTATACCAAACACGGCAAATGCCGGATGGAATGCCGCCAGATCACAGCCGATGAGATCAGGGAAATCGTTCTCAACGGAACCGTCAATCATCAGAAATCCAACCCGGCTGATAAGCCCTGTCCCACGGTGGCTTACGAAGGGATTTCGACCCGCGACCGCCAGCATATCCGCGTGGTGCTGGCCGATTGCGGAGATCAGCTGAAAGTGGTGACGGTCATCGACCTGAAACAGGATCATAGCTGTGATTGCCGATAAAGACAAACCAAAACATTCGAGTAATTTCCGGGTATGGTGAAAAAAAAACTGCAAACAATATTCAGCATCTACGGTTTCCTGGTATTTGTGATACTGCTGCTGATTTTGCTGCCCTTCTTTTTTATTGCCTCGCTTTTTGGGAAAGTGCGGGGCGGAAACGCCATATATGCAATCTGCAGTATCTGGGCCGATCTTTGGTTTATTTTCATCGGACTGCGCACCAAAATCATCCACGAGGAAAAGAACACCGAACAACGTCCCTGCATTTTTGTGGCCAATCATATTTCCTACATGGATATTCCCATGATCGTAAAGATTATTCGCGAACCTGTACGGGTGCTGGCCAAGGAAGAAATGGCGAAGATCCCCGTATTCGGATTCGTGTATCGCAATGCAGCCGTATTGGTAAACCGCACCGATCCCGAAAAACGCCGGCAATCGGTGCTGATCCTGAAAAAAGTGCTTAAAAAGGGGATATCCATATTCATATTTCCCGAGGGCACTTTCAACGAAACCGGCGGGCCGCTCAAATCCTTTTATGATGGGGCCTTCCGGATTGCACTCGAAACACAAACGCCCATCCAGCCCATTATTTTTCCCGACACCGTGAAAAGACTGCATCATAAATCGGTGTTTTCACTGAGTCCGGGAATCTGCCGCGCCGTATATTTA
>DATCJQ010000006.1:0-7113 GCA_036562745.1 Flavihumibacter sp. | reverse complement strand
AGATAGAGGGCCGGCAGGATGATACCGAAACGGGTCCAGAACCGTCTGCGCCTGTTCGTGAGTGTCAGCACCATCAGCATGAAGGCAGCGATACCGGTCCAGATGGAGAAAAACGGATCGGCAACATATACTGCATTAAAGGAAAAGCGATGGTGACTGAAGGGCTCGAACCAGCCGGTACCATAATTATTAAACCCGTCGAGGAAGATATGGCAGCATATCTCGGTGCCGAAAAACCAGAACCAGGTTTTCATGGTGATGGTATGCGGACGGTGCAGCCGGTCGGCCGTGAGGGCCATCAGGGGCGTCATCAGCACCATAAACAATATGGAATGGGTGAACCCCCGGTGGGCTAGTAATTCCTCGGAGAGGGGCATCCAGGCCCCGGCGATAAAGTCGAAATCGGGCAGACTTTGGGCCAGGGCGCCCCAGACCATGGCTTTCTTTCCGATCTTTTGTCCCAGAAATGCTTCTCCTATGCAGGCGCCCAGGGCGATATGTGTTAGTGAGTCCAATGCTTCAGTTTTACAATCCTTTCCGTTTTCAAATTAAGAATAAAGGTTTTTGGGCCCTTCCATTCGGCGACGAAACTCGTCCAAAAATCGAAGGAATATTGACAACGATCAAAAAATGGGCATTTTCTAAGGGTTTCCACATACAAGGAATAAGAGTTTTCCGTTACTTTGTACATGTAAACACTTATAAGCATCTAAATAAATGTTTATAGGAGGTTTACAGAAACACTTAGACGTACTTTAAAAACTAACAAACTACCCGACCGTGAAAACACTATTATCCACCCTCGTAGCCCTTTTTATCGTTGGCGCTGTGTCTGCAGTATGGTATGGCAGTAATTTCAGCCTCACCACCGGAACCTACCCGGATGTTCGGTGGGGAGCCACCCTGACGATCCCCGCCAACAACCAGGTTACCTTAACCGGCGGTTTCAGCTTCTCCGGCGGACACCTGGTTCTTCAGGAGAATGCCGTTCTGGAGTTCAAGGGCAACCTTACTTCCAATGGTACCGTGACCCTGGGTCCCGGTTCTAAATTGATTATCGACGGAAACTTTTCCAACAACCAGCAGGTAACCCTGAACGGGGGTACACTCGAGGTAAAAGGCAATGTATCCCAGAACAAAGCTATAACCACCAACGCCGGCAGCCAGCTGATCGTAACCGGCAACTATACCGCCAACACCGGTAACCTGAACGTACTGGAGGGATCCGTGCTGACCGCCAAAAATCTGACCATGAACGGTACCAATACCTTCACCGGTTCGGTACAGATTGCTGAAAAAATCACCATCAGCAGTGGTTCCACCTTCCTGGGAGGCTGCGGCGAAATGCGTACTCCCACCCTGCAGGTTAGTGGTGCCAACCTCGTAAAAGGAAGCGGCTTTGTGGTAATCAGTCAGAGCTTTGCCAACGGAGCCAACAGTGGCTGGGCCGGACAACAATTAACCAATAGCACCGGCATCACGGTTTATTATGGAGGTCCCGCTACCAATGCGAATTTCGGTACAGCGGTAATGACCACCAGCAGCATCAACCCCTGTCAGCAGCTGCTTCCGAAAAGCTTCGACAGGTTCAACGCGGTACAGGAACTGAACAACTATTTCCGCCTGGAATGGGTTGCTCCTGAAACCAGCAAAACCGACCGCTACGAAATTGAAGTATCGGAAGATGGCGTCAACTTCAGAACCATCGAAGTGATTCCCTCCCGCGGCGAAGCAGGCAGTGTATTGTACAACACTAAAATCAACCTGAACTAATACTCAAGCAGTATTCTAATAAAATCGGATCCCAAAATCGAACTCTTAGAAAACTATTTACCTACTTATTATGAAAACGATTTATACAAAACTCAGTCTGGCTCTAATCTCCCTGGTGGTTCTCAGCGCTTGTTCAAAACAGAGCGATGCACCGGTTGCGCTTGATCAGAATAACGGACAAAAACAACTGATCATCCGCATCAAGCAGGTGGAGAAAGACAGCACTGTTTTATACTCGCCCAAAATCCGTGTACAACTGCGTAACGGACAGTGATACATTAAGGACCATTAACCCGAGCTGCAATACCCCAAGGTGTTGCAGCTTTTTTTTGCACCTTTGTCGCGAACTAACGGCTCATGATTAAGCAAGCACCCAGTGTCACATCTTCCGCCAAACCCCATTATGCAGTACTCGACGGACTCCGGGGGGTGGCCGCTCTGACTATCCTGGTTTTTCATTACCTGGAAATGATTTATCCCGACGACTATGAAACCAACTGGCTGGGACATGGTTTTCTGGCCGTGGACTTCTTTTTCTGCCTGTCGGGGTTTGTGATAGGGTATGCGTATGACGGTCGCATTCAGCAGATCGGACTCCGCTCCTTTTTTACCAACCGTCTGATTCGGTTACACCCGCTCGTTATAGTGGGAACCATTATCGGTTTTATCGGGTATATATCGAATCCGCTGATAGATGCACCCCTTGCTTCGGGATGGAAAGCGATTCTCACCGGCACCGTTCTTTCCCTTCTGCTACTGCCCTATTCCAGCCTCTTGTATCGCGGTGGCGGACTCTTTCCATTTAATACTCCCTCCTGGTCGCTTTTCTTTGAATACATTGCCAACATCGTTTATGCATTGGTGTTGTATCGGCTCAACAAGTTCTGGCTAAGCATCGCCACGTTACCGGGGGCGGGATTTCTGATCTACTGCGCGCAGGAATCGGGCTGGGTGATTGGCGGTTGGGATAAAACATCGGTACCCGACGGGTTCGCCCGAGTGGCTTATTCCTTTACAGCCGGACTCCTTCTCTTTCGCCTGAACGGCGTTTTCCCAAGGCCGGTGCCCGCCTGGATACCCATACTGCTGCAGCTCGGACTGTTTTTCTTCCCGCATGTTGATAAGGATTGGATTACCGAATCCCTCCTGGTGCTATTGCTCTGTCCCCTGATCCTGAGCCTGGGTGCCGCAGCCAAGGCCTCGCCGGGAACGACGCGTTTGCTCGACTTCCTCGGAAAGCTATCCTACCCTTTGTATATGACCCATATCACCACGGTATGGATCTTCGGCGATTATTATAATGCACACCACCCAGGCGGCTGGGAATTGATTACGATCGTGTCACTGCTAATTGTGTTCAACCTCCTGGTTGCATGGATAACCATGAAATGGATTGACGAGCCGATCAGAAGCTGGTTAAAGAAAAAATTTATCTGATCTGAAGAGCATCCATTACTTTTTGTTTGTACAGGCGACCAATGGGAATTAGCTTATCGCCCATCTGAATGGAGAGACTATTATACCCGGTGATTTTATCGAGCGATACCAGGTAAGACCGATGCACGCGCAGGAAACTGTAAGCCGATAACAGATTCTCCATGGAACTGATGGATTGCCTTACGAGGCGATTCGAACCCGGGGACAAAAACACTTTCACATAATCCTTCACACTTTCGATATAGAGAATTTCGTTCACCAGGACTTTCTGCATGCTGCGATCCACTTTGAGATATACGAATGCCTTAAGGTTTTTCTTATACACTTCATCGTGCTGTTCGGGCACTTCATGCCCGAGTATTTTTTTCACCTTGGCTATGGCTTTGAGAAAGCGTTCGAACGACACGGGTTTCACCAGATAATCCACCGCATCCAGTTCATAGCTTTCGGCAGCGTACTCGCGATAGGCGGTAACAAAAATCACTTTGGGTGCATCCGGCAATGCTTTCAGAAAATCGATGCCCATCAGCTTGGGTAATTTGATGTCGAGGAAGATCAGGTCCACCGGTCGCTCCTGGAGCAGATCCAGCGCTTCGATGGCATTACTGCAAACCGCTGTCACTTCGAGCCCCTTGATATTTGCAATATGCGATTGCAATACTTCCAGGGCAGGAGGCTCGTCGTCGACCAGCATGCACCGAATTTTCATACAACCTGTTTTAGCGAATGGTTATCTCGCTTTCCCCTCGTTTAATTGCAGCACTAATGAAACTACGAAAAAATTCCCTTCGTCGCTAAGTTTCAGCTCATGTTTTCCGGGATAGAGATAGGCCAGTCTTTTCTGCACATTCTGCACACCAATTCCGTTTTCGTTATGCCAGACCCATTCGTTCTTACTGTTCGCAATTTTGCAATGAAAAAGGTGCTGCCGAACTCCGATATCCATACTCAGCCAGGCTTTTTCCAGCTGTTCCGACGTACCGTGTTTAAAGGCATTTTCGAGGAAGGGAAGGATCAGCAAAGGCGCGATTTTGTTCCCGCGGATATCGCCCTCCACATTGATGGAAACCTCCAGTCGCTGACCGTAACGGATCTTCTCCAAATCGATATAATTGCACATCACTTCGATCTCCTTGTCCAGCGGTACTTCCGGTGCCTTACAATCGTAAAGCATATAACTGAGCAGGGAGGAAAGCTGCAACAACATTTGCGGAGTTTCAGGATAATTCTTCAGCGAAAAGGAATAGATATTGTTCAGGGTATTAAACAGGAAATGCGGATGCACCTGGGCTTTCAGCAATTCCAGCTGGGCACTGATTTTTTCGTTCTTTTCCATCAAAAAATCATTCTGCTTCCTTATCCAGTATTTAAACAAAACAATGGAGCAGGTCACGCCCATCATAACCGACATCATGAGATAGCTGCCATGCGACCAGGGATTCTTCTCACCCACGTTAAAACCCAGGGCATCAGCCACCGGAAAATAGATAAAGCGCCGGCAGAAATAACTCCAGAACCATCCCAGTACGGCCCAGAAAAACATGATCGCGGCAAACTGATAATACTTTCCCGTGAGCAGATACCTGGGAATGATCCAATACATCACCGGATAACAATAAACGATCGCCAGAATGGCCCACATGGTGGAAATGGTAAGATGCACCAGCTGATCGCCCTTGCTTGGCCAGAATGCAAAGGTGAAAATGATCACGTGCACCGTCCAGAATATAAGATGCCGCAGCACCCGGTATCGGGAGGAAAATATAAACGGATTATCAAAGCTGTTGTTCATCCGGCGCCCCGCTTTCCATGGCAAGTTAGAGAACGCCCCGGCATGTTTTCAGCTGCGGTTCCGGAAAGCGACCAATGCCGGCTTTTTTCGACAAACAACAAAGGCTGTTAATCCAATAGCATTGGTCCGTTCGTAGCGTTGTATGCCGCATCCCCACTGCATTCGCCGCATTGAAAAATTTCGGGCTATTTCTCTTTTTAACTTGTTCCGCACCATCTCTTCACCATTAAACCATGCGATATGAAAAAGTTCACCACACTGTCAGTTCAATGGCCCCTTCCCTTATCCGGACTTCTGGTCCTTCTGCTTTTTTCCTGTTCGAAGGATTTCGACCATAAGGATTGGGGCAAACATTATCCGCAACACGCCGTATGCAAGGGCGATGTGAATAGTCCGGCCTGTCCGGATATGATTTACCGCTGGACCGATGCTGCTGTGTATGTAACCGAACATACTCCACAGCCCCCACCCATTACGCCGTTTTTCACTTCACGGTATTATGCGATGGTCAGTTTGGCCATGCATGATGCGTTGAACAATATCCTGCCCCGTTATCAAACCTATGCCCTGAAAAATGCGCGGGATAAGGATGCTGATCCCGCTGCCGCCGTGGCCCAGGCTGCACATGATGTGATCGTCGCCAGTTTTAACACCCTGAATCCACCGATTGAAACGCCGCCGGAAGTGAAGGATTATATCGCCAACCTGCTCACGCAAAGTCTGAGTGGTATTAACGACGGTGTTGGCAAAACCAAAGGCATTGCACTCGGGAAAGCTGCCGCCAAGGCCGTAATCCAAAAAAGAAGTGCAGATGGATCGCAGACCATCAGTTTCACCTTCCCCGAGGGAACCAAACCCGGACAGTACCGCTACACACCGCCTTTCAACATTCCTGATTTGCCCATTTACGGAACCGTTGATGCCGTGGGTTGGGATAAGGTAACCCCTTTCAGTTTGGTAAAGGGATCACAGTTCCGGCCTGAACCACCCTATGGCAAAGCCAACCTCAAAGAGGCGATTAAGACCAAACAATACATTGCCGACTATAATGAAATCAAAGACTATGGAGGGGTTGTGAGTTCAAAACGGACAGCGGACCAAACCAATCTTGCCAAATTCTGGGTGGAAGGATCTCCGGAGGGATGGCATAAAGTAGCCAGAGCGGTATCGGCGCAGAAATCGCCCGATATGTGGGCAGCCGCCAGGCTTTTTGCGCTGGTACATATGGCCATTTCGGATGCCTATATAGGAAGTGCGGATGCCAAAATGTATTATTATTTCTGGCGTCCGGTTACGGCCATTACGCTGAACAACCTCGGACACTCACCCGGTACCACCGGCGATCCGACCTGGGATGTACTGGTTTTCCCCACTCCGCCGATTCCGGATTATCCATCGGCCCATGCAACCGCGGGAGGAGCCGCTGCCCAAACCCTGATCGATTTCTTTGGCAAGGATAATTTCAGTTTTACGCTGAGCAGTCCAACCGCTGATCCATCCAATCCGACCCGAAAATTCAGAAGCATTTCGGATGCTGCCCGGGAGAACACGATATCCCGTATGTATGTGGGTTATCATTTCCGCAACACCTGCCTGGCAGGTGAGGCCCAGGGCAAAAAAATCGGCCGTTGGGTAGCCGGTCATGCATTGAGAGAGAATTAGTTGCCACCCCATTTGCGCAAACCAGTCAAAGCCTTTCAGGAGAAAGAACGGTAATAAAAAAGCACCTGCAGAACCTGCAGGTGCTTTTTTGTGGAGAATACCGGAGTCGAACCGGTGACCTCTTGCATGCCATGCAAGCGCTCTAGCCAGCTGAGCTAATTCCCCTTCTGATAAGAACTTCCCCTTTCGGGAGTGCAAATATAGAATCCCGGTAAACACGGGACAAAAAAATCTTGAGAGATACCCGAACAAAAAAGCCGATCGGCATAAAACCGACCGGCCCGCTGTCAGATAGCCATCGTGTGCTTTGCCAATTATAAACTCCTAACCTATTTCTGTTTGATAACTTCGACGTTAACGGCGAGTTTCACATCATCGGAAACAACCACGCCACCGGCTTCCGTTACAGCACTCCATTTCAGGCCATAATCCTGGCGATTGATTTTACC
>DATCJQ010000522.1:0-2879 GCA_036562745.1 Flavihumibacter sp. | reverse complement strand
GTGGTAATATGGCCATTGCCCTTTACTCTTTTGCCGGAATCATAATAACAGGAACTAAAAGTGAAAGCCGACAGGATAAGGATGGTCGAAATTTTTCTCATTGTCTTGGTTTTGATATATAAAAAAACGAACTATTTGCTGAATGAGACGCAGGTTGTGGTAAAAAGTTACCGGCAGCGAACGCAGAAAAAAGATTGTAACTTCGCGCCACCATGACAGAAAAAATTCTCATTCTCGATTTCGGCTCTCAATATACTCAGTTGATTGCCAGGGCTGTACGTGAAGCCAACGTTTATTGCGAAATCATCCCCTATCACAAATCTTTCGAATACGAACCCGGGTTAAAAGGCATCATTCTATCGGGATCTCCGTTTTCGGTAAATGATGAAAATGCACCCGATGTGGACATTCAGTCCATGATCCAAAAACTGCCGGTACTGGGTGTTTGTTACGGGGCACAGTTAACCGCGAAGAAATTCGGCGGACGCGTGGAGAAGAGCAGCAAACGGGAATATGGTCGCGCCATGCTGCAAATCGTGAAGGATGACCGGATTTTTAAAGGCATGTCGAAGGAGAGTCAGGTGTGGATGAGTCATGGCGACAGTGTGAAAGAAGTTCCCGATGGGTTTGAGATCCTTGCCGATACCCAATCCATTCCGGTGGCGGCATTTAAGAAGAAGGACGAGCAACAAACCCTCTATGCGGTGCAGTTCCATCCCGAAGTGTATCACAGCATCGAGGGCAAACTGCTGATTAAAAATTTCCTGGTGGAAGTTTGCGGATGCTCACAGGATTGGACACCCGCACATTTTATTACCGATACCGTGGCTGCATTGAAAAAGCAGATCGGCAACCGTAAAGTGATCATGGCACTGAGCGGCGGCGTGGACAGCACAGTGGCGGCTACCCTGATTTCGAAAGCCATTGGCGACAATCTCTACGGAATCTTTGTTGATAACGGCGTATTGCGCAAGGGAGAATTCGAGCAGGTGCTGCAAACTTATAAAGATCACCTGCACCTGAACGTGAAGGGGATTGATGCCAAACATCGTTTCTATTCCGAACTGGCCGGCAAAACCGATCCCGAAGCAAAGCGCAAGGTGATCGGCAAGCTCTTCATCGATGTTTTCCAGGAAGAGGCACAGAAAATTGAGGGAATCGAGCTGCTTGGACAGGGCACTATCTATCCCGATGTGATTGAGAGTGTGTCAGTGCATGGTCCATCGGTAACCATTAAATCGCACCACAATGTGGGTGGATTGCCGGAGAAGATGCACCTGGAACTGGTGGAGCCCCTGCGTTATCTCTTCAAGGATGAAGTTCGTAAAGTGGGTCGCGAGCTGGGCATTCCGGACGAGCTGATCGATCGTCATCCCTTCCCCGGACCGGGACTGGCCATCCGTATTTTGGGTGAAATCACTGAAGAAAAAGTTAAACTGCTGCAGGAAGCAGACCATCGATACATCTCTGCGCTCAAAGAACACAACTTATATAAAGCAGTGTGGCAGGCAGGCGCTATTTTGCTGCCGGTGAAAAGTGTGGGAGTTATGGGCGATGAACGTACTTACGAGTACACAGTTGCGTTAAGAGCCGTAACTTCCGTTGATGGAATGACAGCCGACTGGGCGCATCTGCCTTATGATTTTCTGGCACACATTTCGAGTGATATCATCAATAACGTTCGTGGTATCAACCGGGTTGTGTACGATATCAGCAGCAAGCCGCCGGCTACCATCGAATGGGAATAATTAACTAAACCCTTTGCACATGCGCTATGTAAGCAGGCTCTTTATCTGGACCATCGCACTGATGCTGTCGTTTTCATTTAACGGCCGGGCACAGGACAGCAGCCAGCCTAAAGCTACTTACCCTTCCACTCCCAAAAAGCAGGTGATTACTTTCCTGCTGCCGCTTTACCTCGATTCCGCCTTTGATGCCTCTGGCAGCTGGCGTTTCGGAAAACAATTTCCGCGCTATTTCCTACCGGGACTCGAATTTTACGAGGGCGTGCAGCTGGCGATTGATTCGTTGAACAAGGAGAATGTGCAACTGGATGTGCATGTGATTGATACCCGCTCCAAACGGAAATTAGCCGAGATATTGAAGGATCCGGCTGTAACGGAAGCCTGTTTGCTGGTGGGACATGTGGCCAATAACGAGATCCGTCCCCTCGCCGATTTTGCGAACCGCCGCCAGATACCGTTTGTGAATGTGAATATTCCCAATGATGCCGGGGTGACCAATAATCCCTATATGGTGATTCTGAACAGCACCCTGGCTACTCATGCCGATGCCATTTACAATTACCTCGATAAAAACCGCGGCAATTCGCCCGTGATTGTCTTTACGCGCAATGGTTCGCAGGAAGAGCGCTTAAAGGGATATTTTTCCGAAGTGGAAAAGTCCCGCACCAACGGCAAGCTTAAGCTGAAATATATCACCCTGCCTGCACAGTTTAAGGCAGAGAATCTGCTGCCCTATCTGGACAGCACAAAAACCACCTTTGCCGTGGCCGGAAGTCTGGATGTTCAGTTTGCGCGTAAGCTGGCCGGTGAACTGGCTGAGTTGAACAAAACCTATCCTGTTAAGATCATGGGCATGCCCACCTGGGATGGCATCCGGGATTTCGAGGGCGATGAATACACTGATCTGCCGATCTATTATACTGTGCCATTCAATCCCCTCCGCACCGATTCCCTGAGCAGCAATATCACCAATCATTTCCGCGACAAACTGTTTGCGCGCCCCAGTGATATGGTGTTCCGCGGCTTCGAAGTGATGTATCGTTTCGGCAAGATGGTAGCCGAGCAGGCTCCTAACGTTCCCCTGGGTTTAGGCGAGAAAAAATTCCAGGTCTTCACTGATTTCGACATCCAGCC
>DATCJQ010000517.1:0-9652 GCA_036562745.1 Flavihumibacter sp. | reverse complement strand
GACTTACGGTGCTGGAATCGATCCGCATTCAGAACAATGAAGTGCCGGTGCTGATTCTTAGTGCCAAAAACAGCAGCGCCGACCGGGTTCTTGGCTTGAAAAAAGGTGCCGACGATTATCTTACCAAACCGTTTAACCTGGAAGAACTGATTCTGCGGGTGCAGAAACTGATTGAGAAAAACAAAAAACTTCAGGAGAAGGATACCATCGGCGATACCTATGCTTTTGGCAAAAACAAGGTGGATTTCAAAGCCCAGGAGGCGATCACCCATACGGGAGAAAAAATTCAACTCAGCAAGAAGGAAGCCATGCTGCTGAAGCTGCTGATTGAAAACAAAAACGAAGTGGTACCCCGCGAGAAAATTCTCCAGACCGTGTGGGGTTATAACGTTTACCCCACCACGAGAACCATCGACAATTTCATTTTGAATTTCCGGAAATATTTTGAGGAAGACAGTCGCCGTCCCCGTTATTTCCATTCCGTACGCGGGGTGGGGTATAAGTATGCGGAGAATGCGTAAATCCTAGGATAGGCTATCCCGGATTTGCCGGATCACCGCCTCGGTTTCTTCCATCAACCGGGTTTGGTTTCCGCTGTGCAGACTCGGTGCGTAGCGGGCCCATTCATATTGCTGCCAGATATTGTTCAGCATGATATTAATTTCCGGACTGCAGCCTTTTTTTTCTAGCAGACGGATTACCGTTTCCTTTTGCCAGGAAGCCGGTGGTAGCTGAAGCTGGTCGCCCAGGAATTGCCATAGTCCGCTTTCAACCTCTTTGTAGAATGCAGCGGAATCCTCCTGTTCCAGGGCGGTACGGGCGCCGGTGAGATAATCTTTATTTGTTGCAATCCGTTTTGGCAGTTCTGCGCCCGTTTGGCCGGTAGTTCCCCGGGCGGGCTGCAGACTTTCTTCTCCCGGAACGGCACCCTGTTTGGGGGTCGACCAGTCAGATTGCGGCGCGTTATCGTGCGAGCCGGTAGTTCTCACCTGTTCAGGCGTGGGCTGTGCCGGGATAGGTTTTGACAAGGGTTCCGGCTTATTCTGAGCCGGATCCGCACCCGGGTATTTTGATCCGGCCGGGGTTTGGCGGGTTTTCCGCTTGGTCAGGAGAAGCCAGACCATTAATCCCATTACCAACACACCGGTTCCGATGATCCAGTAAGTGCTGTTGTCGGTATTCGGACTGGCCACCGTTTCCCGGGGAGCAGAAGCCGGGCGGTTAAGCGCGGGTGTTATGGTGATGGAAAAACTATCGGTGGAAAGCGATTTATAGGTTTTGCTGTTGGGATCAAAATAACTGAAGGCGATGCCTGGTACGGTATACTCTCCCTCGCGTTCGGGTGTGAACGTGTAGGTGAAGATTTTCTTTCCGCGCATAGGGCTCACCGTTTTATCCAGTTCTTCCTTCACGGTGGGATCAAAAAGCGTGAAGCCTTCGGGCAGCTCCCAGGCAGGGGCATTGATCAGGGGGATATTGCCACCACCATCTATCACCAGTTCATAAATAATGTTTTCACCTGCGGCTACTGTGGCATTGGCGGGTTTGCCTTTGATGGTGAACTGACCAACTGCGCCCGAAAAATTGGCAGGAGCATTGTCCGGCAGGGGCAATACCGTAATGGTACGCGGCGTGCTGGCTATATTAACCGAGTGCTCTTCCCATACACCGGGTTCTTCTCCCATCAGATCATCGATGAGTCGTTGCAGGCCACTGCGGTTGGAATTGCCGCGTGGCTGATCGGTGCGCAGGAAGCGAACATTGTTTTCCAGTTCAACCGGCTCGAGTACAAAGCTTCCCTCCTGCAGGGGGAAGAGTTGGGTTTTGCGAATCAGGTGCGACTGATATTCTTTCCCATCCTTTACTTCGATGGTGGGACCGGATCCATCGTATTCGACCATATCATAAACACTGAAGCCATTAAGGCTGGGACGTTTGCTGATCCGTGAATCGGAACGCAGGCGGGTCAATAGTTTGTAAGTGGCAACAATGGGCTCGCCCACGTAGGCAGTGGTTTTATCGAGATCAAGAACCACCAGCAGGTTTTTCTTGATTTTTTCCGTGGCTGATTCGCCGGGTTGCAGCATGTACTCTTCCTGCGGCTGCCGGCGATAGGGGTTAGCCAGCGGATCCACCGGCCTGGGTGCCGGATGGGAAGGTTGTGTTGATGCCTCACCCACTTCGATCCGAAGCTGGTTCGATTGCATCTTCTTGCCATTGATGGTAGCCGTGGCACCTGGTATGGTAAGCCTTCCCTTTTTATTGGGACGAAGAATATAGGTAAGTGCGCGATAGCGGGAAACCTCGCCGTTGATGATGCTCATCCCGCTGGTTTCGATCGGTCCCTGCATTACCGTGAAATCCTTAAATGAGGGGACTTGGAAATCACTTATATCCGTGGCATTCTCTGCGATGAACTGCACCTGGAGCAGATCCGTTAAACCGATGACTTGCTTATCGGAGATTGTCGAAAAGCTGACCTGTGCTACCAGTTTTGAGGGTAACAGAAAGATGGTCGCAATCAATAAGGGTAAAAAGTTCCGCAACAGCATAGAAGCAAATTACAAATCTCCCAATTGTGGGCGAACGATTATGTCTTCAACGCATGCCTGGCTTGACAGGCGGCTGGAAGCAGCAATCAGAACCGCGATATCTTCAGCGGTCATGAAACGTTTGGGGTCGAGGCCGGAGGATGCCCAGCTATCGGTATAGGTGGCGCCGGGCAGGACGGCCGTCACCTTAATGCCATGGGGCTTCATCTCTTCCCGCAGGTTTCTGCTGAATCCCAGCAAAGCGAATTTGCTGATACTATAGGCCCCGCCATTGGAGTAGGCGGCCAGCGAGGCAATGGAACAAATATTAAATATATGACCCGATTTCCGCTCCATCATGCCCGGTAAAAGCAGGCGGGTGAGGTGGTAGGCGGAAAGCAGGTTGGCTGCGAGCATGGTTTCCAATGCATCTTCGGGCTCATTGTGGATACTGCCCGGAACAAATTGCCCGGCATTATTTACAAGAATATCGGGGGTACCGGTTCGGCCGATCCATTCAGCGAATCGGACGCATCCTTCCTTGTTGGAAAGATCCACCGGCAGGCCTTTAATTTCCGCCTGAGGATAGCGGTTCTGCAAATCCTGAACCGTCTGATATAAAGTATAATCGTTTCTGCTGCAGAGGAGCAGTTGATGTCCGTTCGAAGCAAATTCCTGAGCTACTGCTTTGCCAATGCCTTTGCTGGCACCCGTTATCACTATAAGCATACCTAAAGGTACAGCATCTAGGCGGTCGCCCCTATGGGTTTTCTTTTAAAATTGCTGAAAGAAAGGATGCCCACGATGCAGCCGCAAATGATGAAGGCACTGACCGTTAGGGAGATGGATTTTCCGAAGAAGAATCCCTCCTCTTCGCGCCCGGCAATCAGCTCTTCGAGTTTCCAGTCGCTTTCCACCACAGTAGCGGCATTGTAGTCGTCGTAGCAGTATCCTTCGAGAAATTCGGTACGTGCAAGAACATAGGGAAGGATCTGTTTGATGCCATCGAGCTGATCCATGGTACCCACGGCATTGACTTTGATTACGCCATCTTTCCCGAGTATGCGGAGATTGTAGTTGATCAGCGATTCATCGCTGCCATTCACCTTGAGTTCGGTGGCCCAATACAATGCTTTTCTATACTGATCGAAAAACGGTACCATTACCCAGCGTTCCACCTGAAGGGCATTGAGTCCCTGCTCGAGGCGGCGGGTATTGTTATCATGGATCTGTTGCTGGATCTTGTTCAGTAAAATATGGTGATCGAAATCTACTTTTTCCGGCGTGGAAATATAACCGGTGGGAGCATAGCTGACTACAAAACTGTAATCACCCTTTGTTTCGTTGGGTGAGAAATCGGAACGAACAATCATTCCCAATACTTCTTCATCCTGCGCGTTCCCCCAAAGTGTTTCGAGTATGTACCGCGATTGCGGACCGTCCACAAAATAATGATTGGGCGGAACCGTGATGCGGATATTCTGTTCGGTGAATTTGAGTTTGCCGGTGTGAAACCGAAGCTGCTGATCAATGGAATCAACCTGGCGTTTGAATTCAGTGATGATCTGATCCGGTTTCGGAGAATTGATTTTGATGCTATCTGCCGGAGCGGCAAAAAGATTGGTTGCTAACAACAATACAGCGCCTGCCAAAAAAGGTTTTAACATAGGGTTTGACATACGATTAGGGCCTTAACGGTGAAACAAGATAGTAATTCTACAGAATCATGCAATACCTTTGCAGGGCAGTTATGAAACAATATGCTCACTTATTCTTCGATCTCGACCATACGCTTTGGGATTTCGAGGCAAATGCGAAATTGACGCTGGAATTTATTTATAAACAGATGAATTTATCTACAATGGGAATAAGTGATTTCACTTACTTCCATCAGCGCTATTTGGTGCATAACGACTTGCTCTGGGACAAGTTTCGCAAGGGGCATATCAAAGTAGATGAGTTGCGATGGAGAAGAATGTTTAACACCCTGGTGGATTTCAAAATCGGAGATGAAGGCCTCGCGAAAGAACTGAGCGCGATGTTTCTCGACCAGCTTCCGAACCGGAACCTTTTGTTTCCCTATGCCACCGAATTGCTGACATATCTGTGCGATAAAGGGTATTCACTTCATCTTATCACGAATGGATTTGAATCGGTGCAACATGCCAAGCTGAAGAACTCGGGTATTGATAAATTTTTCGGAAAAGTGATCACCTCCGAAGGCAGCAACAGCATGAAGCCGAATCGCGAAATTTTTGAGTTTGCGATAAATGCCACCGGCGCGGATGTGTCGCGCAGCATCATGATTGGTGATCACCTCGAAGCGGATATTCTCGGTGCAAAAAATGTGGGAATGGACCAGGTGTTTGTGAATCATATCAGGGAAACACCCGGTTTCCAGCCAACATATACGGTGTACGACCTGAAAGAGATGATGGATATTTTCTAGGGAGATGGCGTACTTTATAAAGATAGCATAGTTTATAAAGTAGCAAGCACATCCACTCCGCCTTTCACCGCCTGGTTTAATTGCACATTCACTTTTGTGCCTACGGGGAGCAGGATATCCACACGGCTGCCGAACTTGATGAATCCGAGTTCCTCGTTCTGCTTCACCTGCATGCCGGGTTTCAGATAGTTTACGATTCGCTTGGCCAGCGCGCCGGCGATTTGTTTCACCAGAATCTGGGTATTGCCCGACTGGAGCACCACACTGTGGCGTTCGTTTTCAGTGGATGATTTGGGATGCCAGGCCACCAGAAATTTTCCCTTGTGGTATTTGCTGTATAATACTTCGCCCGACATGGGGTTACGGTTTACGTGAACGTTAGCAGGACTCATAAATATGCTTACCTGTAAACGTTTGTCGAGAAAATATTCTTCGTCGACAACTTCTTCAATAACCACCACTTTTCCGTCGGCGGGACAAATCAGCAGGTTATCGCCATAGGTCATGTTCCGGTTGGGGATCCGGAAAAAGGAGATGATAAACAGCAGCAGGCCGAGTAAAACAACAAAAATGATCCAGCTCACCACGGGTGCTGAAGCACTGATAAAAAAGAAAGACAGCAGGTTCAGCAAAACGAAAACCAGGGTGGCAATGGCAATGGACTTATAACCTTCTTTGTGAATTGTCATGTACTAGTATTGAACCGCAAAATTAGGCATAACCTAAAAGAGACCAATTATTATCTTGCAGCCATGAATGAATTGCAACATTTAACGGATTATGTGAACCCGGTTTCGCTGGCTGAACTGAGCGATGATCAGGGTTATCGGGCAGGACAGATGGGGAAACAGGTAGCGGTATATGAGGAAGAAGCATTCCCCGATCTGGAGGGGGTGCATCTGGTGCTGGTGGGTTGTGGAGAGCAGCGGGGACTTGGAATGGGTCGTCCCTTTAGTGTGGGTCCCGACCAGATCAGGAAAAATCTCTATAAGAGCTTTTACTGGCATACGGATGTGAAGATTGCCGACCTGGGCAATATAAAGCCCGGCGCTTCCCTGAGCGATACCTATGCGGCGCTGAAAGTTGTAATCAGCGAGCTGACCGATGCCGGTAAAAAAGTAGTGATACTGGGAGGTTCGCATGATCTTACACTGGCGCAATATCATTCTTATGCCGGGCGGCAGCAGCTGATTGAAGCGGCCTGTATCGATGCAAAAATCGATCTGGATATGGAGTCGCTGTTGCAGGCTGATCATTTCCTGATGGAAATCCTGACAGGCGAGCCGAATTTCATGAAACACTACAGCCACCTGGCGTTTCAGAGTTATTATGTACACCCTTATATGCTGGAAAACATGGACAAGCTGCGGTTTGACTGTTTCCGGGTGGGTGCAATCAAGGAGCAGATCGATGAAATGGAGCCCGTGATTCGCAATTGCCGGATGGTGAGCTTCGATATGTCGGCCCTCGCGCATGCCTATGCGCCGGGTTCGGCCATCTCTCCGAACGGTTTAAATGGGGAAGAAGCCTGTGTGCTGGCCCGTTATGCCGGGATGAGTTCCATGGTGAACAGCTTTGGGATTTATGGATATAATCCCGGCGAGGATCCCTTGCAGCTGACAGCCCAGCAGGTGAGCCAGATGATCTGGTATTATATCGATGGAGTGAATAAGGGCATGCGGGAGGCGCGTTTGCAGGATCGCGAGGCTTTTTACGAGTACAATACGGCTTTTGCCGAAGTGGAAACCCTGTTTTTGCAGAGCAAACGCACCGGCCGCTGGTGGATGCAGATGCCTGATTCAAATTTCGTGGCCTGCTCCTATAAGGATTATATCATGGCCAGCAATAATGATATCCCCGAGCGCTGGTTAAGAGTACAGGAAAGAAGCTGAGCTTTTTTTAGTTACTTTTAATTTATGCGCTTACACACACATGCTTGCCTTTGGGTTGCTTTGCTGACGGCACTGACCTCCTGTTCGGTGAGCGGCAAAATGAATCGGTCGGCTCACGACCTGTTGCTGGAACAGGAGGGATTGAAACAGGCCCATATTGGTATCAGCATTTATGATCCGGAGCGAGCCCGTTTTCTGTATAATTACCAGGGGGATAAATATTTTGTTCCTGCGAGCAATGTGAAATTGTTCAGTCTCTATGCCGGACTCAAGTATCTGGGTGATTCGTTGCCCGGAATCAGGTACGCCGAAACGGCAGACAGCATTTATCTCGAGGCTACGGGCGATCCGACCCTGCTTCATCCCGATTATGAAGTGCATCCGGTAATCGACTGGCTGAAGTCCAATTCGAAGGAACTGGTGATTCATCAGGATAACTGGGTGGAAAAGGAACTGGGGTATGGCTGGTCCTGGGACGACTATAACAGTTACTATATGGCGGAACGGAGTCCGCTGCCTGTATATGGGAATATCATCCGCTGGACCCAGGTGCTGGAGAAAAACGAATCGGAAGACGGATCGCTGGTGAATGAGGCCTTCGTGTATTCGGAGCCGGAAGTTTCCTGGAAGGTGAATTTCAGTGCAGGCAGGAAATCTTCTTTTTCGGTTGTACGTGACCGGTATACCAATCAGTTCACGATAACCGAGGGCCCTGAAATACTGCATACGCTTGAAGTGCCTTTCGTTACCAATGGGGTGTTTTCTGCATTGGATCTGCTGCGCGATACCCTGGGCAGGTCGATACTGCTGGTACCCCGCGAGCAAACCAGGGCGGTGAATAAGACCATGTATTCGCACCCTACCGACAGCATGTTGAAAGCGATGATGTACCGAAGTGATAATTTTTTTGCCGAGCAGGTACTGCTTATGACATCGCAACAGCAGATCGGCTTGATGAATACCGCGAAAATTATAGACACCCTGCTTAAATCGGATTTTAAATCCATCCCTCATGTACCGAAATGGGTGGACGGATCGGGGTTGAGCCGGTACAATTTATTCACTCCCCAAAGTTTTATCTGGCTGCTGGATAAAATGCAGAAGGAATTTGATCACGACCGGGTTTATTCCATTCTTCCGCCGGGAAACAAGGGAACTCTTGCCAACTATTATACCGAGATGCCCGATGCGATCCGGGCCAAGACGGGCACGCTCAGCAATCATGTAGCTTTAAGTGGATATCTCACCACAAAAAAGGGGAAAACACTGTTATTTTCCATCCTGGTGAATAATCACCAGACCAGTGTGTCGCTGGTCCGGCGTAGTGTGGAGTCCTTTCTTCAAAAACTCTGGGAAAAGAATTAGGCCCCATTGCTATCTTTGCCGAAAGGAGAGTGAACATTGGCAGATACCATTCAATTATTGCCCGATCATATAGCCAACCAGATCGCGGCAGGGGAAGTGATACAACGTCCGGCAAGTGCAGTGAAAGAATTGTTGGAAAATGCCGTGGATGCAGGGGCAACCGAAATCCGTTTGATCGTACAGGATGCCGGTAAGTCGCTGATACAGGTTATCGACAACGGGAAGGGTATGACCGAAACCGATGCCCGGCTCTGCTTTGAGCGACATGCTACCTCCAAGATACGTCAGATCGACGATCTGTTTCATATTAACACGATGGGGTTCCGCGGCGAGGCACTGGCTTCCATAGCGGCCGTGGCGCAGGTGGAACTCAAAACCCGGAGGCACGAAGACGAGATCGGTACCTATATCGAGATGGAAAACAGTATGGTGGTTCGCCAGGAGCCCTGCGCTACGGCTGCGGGTACCAGTATCGCCATGAAGAACCTGTTTTTCAACGTGCCGGCCCGCCGGAATTTTCTGAAAAGCAATGCTGCCGAGATGCGTCATATTATCGACGAGTTTATTCGCGTGGCGATGGCTTTCCCCCAGATATTTTTCTCCCTTACACATAATGGTCAACAGGTATTTCACCTCGATCGGGGTTCGCTGAAACAGCGGATCGTGCAATTGCTCGGAAACTCCTATAATGCCCGGCTGGTGCCGGTTCAGGAGCAGACCGATTACCTGAATATCCAGGGTTTTATCGGCAAACCGGATGCGGCCAAGAAAACCCGCGGCGATCAGTATTTTTTTGTCAATAACCGCTTTATCCGAAGTGCGTATCTGCATCATGCGGTGATGCAGGCTTTTCAGGATATTATCCCGGCCGACAGTTTCCCGCTGTATGTGCTGTTTATTGATCTGAATCCCGAGCAGATCGACGTGAACGTTCACCCGACCAAACAGGAGATTAAGTTTGAAGACGAGAAGATTGTGTACGCCTTTGTGCAGGCCGCGGTGAAACATGCCCTCGCCCAGTTCAGCATCATGCCGACCCTGGAATTTGATATCGATGCCAATATCCAGCAGTCTGATGCCGTGTCCAAACCTTTTACCGAGGATCAGCGTCAGGCGGCCAGTTCATCGGATTTGTTTCAGTCCTTTACCAAAGCCAATCAGGCCCATTTTCTCGAAAAAGGCGGATTTTCCGGTATCGGCGCCACCGCCCGTAGGGAATCAGAAAGCTACTCAGGCGGTTCCGGGCATATCGGGGGAGGCAGCGAGTCTGCGGCTGCCGGTGGCGGAGGAACCACATCCGCACGCGGAATTCCGTCCTGGAAAGAGTTTTTTGATAAACCCGCCGACACCGGTGCTTCCTCCATCGGCTCCGGCGGATCAAAGGCATCCGGAACCGCAGGCAGTCTCGATTCCGA
>DATCJQ010000516.1:0-3328 GCA_036562745.1 Flavihumibacter sp. | reverse complement strand
CACTTATCCCGATACCCACGAAGCCTATGCTATCATGGCAATGGAAGCAGGGGCCCATGTATTCCTGGAGAAACCGGTGGCTTCAACCGTGGAAGGCGCGGAACGGGTGGTGGCCCGGGCCAAAGCCACCAATCGCAAGTTGGTGGTGGGGTATATATTACGTCATCACCCCAGTTGGATTTATTTCGTGGAACAGGCCCGCCAGATGGGCAAACCATTGGTGATGCGCATGAACCTGAATCAGCAGAGCCATGGGGTAATGTGGCAGGTGCACCGCAACCTGATGAATAGTTTGAGTCCCATTGTCGACTGCGGCGTACACTATATTGATATAATGTGCCAGATGACGCGGTCAAAACCCGTGCAGGTTTCGGCTATCGGGGCCCGGCTGACGGATGAGATTCCCGCCGGTAATTATAATTATGGACAACTGCAGATCCGCTTTGAAGACGGCTCCGTGGGTTGGTACGAAGCCGGATGGGGGCCGATGATCAGCGAAACGGCTTTTTTTGTGAAGGATGTGATCGGCCCGAAAGGATCCGTATCGATTGTGGCGAAAACAGCCAGCGAATCGGGACAATCGGACAATGTGGCCGCGCATACCAAGACCGAGTCCATCCGCATTCATCATGCAGATTTAACCCCCGATGGGCAATTTTTGAAGCCCGATACCTGGGTGGATCTGGAGGATGAACCGGATCATCAGGAGCTTTGCAATCGTGAGCAGGCTTATTTCCTCAAGGCAATACAGGAGGATACGGATCTCAGTGAACATATGGAAGACGCCGTAAACAGCCTCCGGATCGCCTTTGCCTGCGATGAATCGGTGCGAACCGGGCAGATTGTCCGTCTCTGAATGCCGATAATCGACTAATCCAGTCAATTCGTCGGAAATAAGTGTTTTTACTATTGCGTCTGCAATAAGTGCCTAGTATATTAGCCTGCTAATCGATCGTACTATGAAGATTCTTAAACCGTGGATGGGACTTTTGCTTCTGCTGCAGGCTTTTGCCGGAAAGCAGTTGGTGGCACAGGCCCATGACGACTGGAGAAGCTTTACGGCACAAAAGCAGAAGAATACCGTGTTGCTGCAATGGCAGACCAATGCGGAATACAATTCCGAGGACTTTCTGATCCAGCACAGCACAACCGGCTTCGATTGGAATACCATCGGCACTATTCAGGCAGCCGGAAACAGTTCCTCGGTTCGTTCCTATCGATTTGTTCATCAGGAACCCGTTGCCGGACTGAATTTTTACCGCGTCATCCTGATGGATGAAAACAAACGTGGTATGGTCAGTCGTATTCTGACAGTTGAATTCAGAGAGTCTAACCTGATGCTGCTCTACCCTAATCCTGTTGCCGGAGGTACCATTAATCTGCAATTGCGTGAACAGGCCGAGGTGCTGATCTATACACGGAATGGGAATGTGATTTTGCAGAAACACTGTCCCGCCGGCAGATCAAGTATCACGATCGGGAGATTACCCGCCGGCCTTTACCAGCTGAAAGCAGGCGATGAAGTACAGACATTTTTAGTGCGTTAAAACATAAAGTTCTTATCCGAAAAGGAGCACCTCTTTCTTGTAGTGGTGATTCCAGAATCAAAGCCAGCCCTTTACACTCCGGTGTAGAGGGCATTTTTTTGCCGGCATAGAACAAGCCGAGATCAGGGTTCCAGTATCATCGTAACATACCGGATATTTTTTCGGTTATAGGTATATGTTATATGGATCAGTCCCCGTTCATCCTGAATAACGGCGGGATAGCTGTACTCGCCATCGGGCTCGTTTTCCAGAACGGTAAGCGTTTCCCAGTTATGCCCATCTTTTGAAAGCGCCACTTCCAGTTTGTTGCGGCCATTCCACCATTCCTTACCGGCGGGCATGGGATTATATACCAGCAGTTGCCATCCGTTTTTGAGGGTAACGGCATCGGAACCGGCATTGGGGTTGGGCAGGCTGGTTTTGCTCAGGGGGGCCCAGGTCTGACCGTTATCCTTCGACCAGCACTGCACGATATAATTCTGACGGCTGCGGGAAAGCAGTTGCAGGTCACCGTTAGGGTAGTGCAAAATGCTGGGCTGAATTACGCCAAAGCTGTCGTTGTTGATGGATATTTTAGTCCAGTTCTCGAAAGTGATATCGGATTTTTCCAGGTGGATATGCCAGGTCTTTTCATCCAGACTCTCCGTGCTGGAAGGATAAAGAATGGATCCGTCTTTCAGTTGCCAGGGTTTGTTTTTGATGGGTCCCAGCATACCCTCGGGCAGGCGTTTAGCGGCAGACCAGTTACGACCACCGTCTTTGGAGATTTTCATTTCGCCCCACCATTCGCGCGGATTGGGCCCCACTTTGTAAAACAATGCCAGTTCACCGGTCTTGTTTTTGAAAAGTACCGGGTTCCAGCAAGCATAGCGGAGCGTATCATCGATGATCCCATTGGCCAGTTCCACCGGCCTGGTCCATTTGCCCGATTCACGGGTGGCGCCGAGGATTACAACATCTTTATCGCCCTCATGCGGACCGGCAAACCAGGCCGCCATCAGGCGATTGGAATCCAGTGATACAATAGTGGAAGCATGGCAGGCCTGGAAAGCAGGGTTGTCTACCACCAGCTCGCGGTGGATTTGCTGCAGCGCCGGTATGGAACCGGATTGATTACAGGAAATCATTATCGAGCCCAAAACCAGAAATAAAAAAAGGAGGCGCATGATTAATCGGTTGTTTTAATATCCGTTCTTAAGCAATTCGTTTTTATCGGGTATCAGGAATGGGGACGAATGGTTTGAATTCTTCCCCCGGCATCATAGAATAATTCGGTCATTTTCACGCAGCGAAGATGCGAGATTCCTTCACTCAAGCTGCAATCATGATAAAAAAGATACCATTTTCCCCGGAATTCACAAATGGAATGATGGGTTGTCCAGCCACTAACCGGTTCCAGTAAAACGCCTTCATAACGGAAAGGCCCATACGGAGATTCTCCCGTGGCATAACAGATAAGGTTGGTATCGCCTGTTGACCAGGAAAAATAATAGCGACCACGGTGATAATGCATCCAACTGCCTTCGAAGAAGCGGCGTTTGTTGTCGCCCTCGGAAAGAGGTTGCCCGAACTCGTCGGTTATCAGCAGATCGCGCGGTGGATCTGCGAGTCTGAGCAGGTCATCGCTCAGGCGAGCTACTTTGGGACAAATTGCGGGTTCCCAGGGTTGTGGAAGGTATTCCCGGGCGCTGGATTTGGAACGTTGAAACCTGCCATCCCGCCAGTTTTGCAGCTGTCCGCCCCAGATACCACCGAAATACAGGTAATGACCACCGTTAGTA
>DATCJQ010000511.1:0-14063 GCA_036562745.1 Flavihumibacter sp. | reverse complement strand
GAAGAGATCAAGGCACAGTGGACAGCAGACGAGCCATCGCTCAAAAATGCGATATCGCGGGCGCTGTTACTTTGGGAAACCAAAGGGCGGAAAAATGAGGTGGAAAAATGGCTGGGTTTATTTCATAAGCTTGCAGGTGCTTCGCCTGTTACCCTGCTCGGTGAGCTGCAAACAGATTTTGATGTGTTTGCCAAAAAATCCGGTGCAGACGTTCTCGCTTCCGAGTTTTCTTACCTGCCAACATTGTTTAATCCTAGTAATTTTTTCGAAGACCAGGTATCCTGGCCGCAGCTGAGTCTGGATAAAATGGAAGTTGCCTCGCTCTACGAGAAAGCGCCTGAATCGCTCAGGAAACTTTTTCAGAAGAATGAGAACGACCCGGCGATCAAAAAAATCAGTTTTGAATATGCCGTGGTATCGATCGTGCGCGACTGGTTCCCCTTGAAAGATTTCTTCCTGCAGCGATTCTGGAAATTGCCCGGCGGCGAGCCTCCTGTATCGGATGGAGAAGGAAATGGTTTGATCCCCTCTTTTCCCGAGAAGCTGATTTTTGTGCGAAATGTGGTGATCAGTTATGAAACGCCTGTGCAGCCGACCGCGGTCAAAAATCTTTCTGCCGAATTGTTTCACCAGCTGGATCCGCAGGTAAAAACAAGGCTGAAAGCAAAATCTGCCAGTTTTCTGGACCGGCGTTTGAAGTTCCGCACAGCTGCGGTGACAACAGCCGCTTCGACAGCAATGACTACAGACGCTTCGACAGCAATGACAACAGGCGCTTCCTCAGGAGGGGCGACGGCACCAACTGCAGGAAGCGGAACTGCGACTACGGCATCTGCCAGCACCGTGAAACCCATCGCCACCAGAAGACTTAATGCCATGCTGTTTAAATCGATCGATATAAAAAAGTTCCCTGACATTGTCACCAAGCCACCTGTTCCCAAGCCTCCGCCGCCCCCCACGCCATCGGGCGTAACGGAAATCAAATCGCCTGCGATGGAATTACTGGCATTTATCTGCCGAAAGATGCCGCTTTGCCCGGATCCCGATCCGGACCTCGATTGGTCTTAACCACAAAAACAACAGTCATGAAACAAAATGATTTTATTGGGGTCAGATTTCCCAATGACAGCAAGCAATATATTGCCGTCATTACATCTGTAAAGGAAAATGGTTTGTTTGATTGCCGATTTGTGCATTCGGGAAGCCGGTACAGTTTTCAGCGATTCTCGGGATGGCTTGAAGTGAGAAAGACCAGCGGAAATTTTCCGGTGGGTACAAGAACCAATGATGTGATCCTGTTTGAACTGCAACAACACAATAGTGGCCCGGGACAGTTGGTGGGAGTGACCTTCGAAGATGGGTATTCCTATCTCGGTGAAGTACAGAGTACGAGTCCCGACCTGGTTATAAGATTCGTCCATTCGGGTAACGAATACACCATTGACAGCAACAGTAAAGCCCACGCCGCCGGAAAATTATATGATGGCAAAAGGGTGCTCGAGAAAAGACCTTTCGATAAAGGGAAGAGCCTGTTCACAACGGCTGTTGATAAAATCATAGTACTGGAGATAGTGGGTAAATCGGGTCCGGTACGGGGCGAATTTGAAGTGAAGATCAATGCCGATACCGGTGATCCCTTTGCACCGAATCTTTACGAAAATGCCTATTTGCGCGCCGAGGAAGGGAAAGGGCAGGATATTCTGAACATCAATGCGTCCGAAGGAACAAACATGACTCTTTTTGTTTCATTCCATCCGGCGCTGCTTCCTTATTCCATGAATCCGCTCGAGAGTTCGGTGATTGATCGGAAAACGAATTTGTATGGAAAGAAAAGCTTCACCTATCGGAAGGATATCAACTCCCTGCATTTCGACATCGATCTGATCTATGATTCCGTAACACTAAGCAATACCACCAAAAGCGAAGCGATAAGAACCGTGATGCAGGAACATCGCAAAGGCAGCTCGGCGACCAGCGGTTATGAATTTGGCACCGAAGTATCCGGCGATATCTTTATTGTGGAGGCTTCGGGCTCGGCAACTCATTCCGGCAGCAGCACCACTTCGGAGGAGTCCACTTCCGGCTCCAGCGATTCGCTGTCCACAGGTTCGGAATCCTCAAGCACCTGGACGGTATACTATCCTGTTGGACTGGAGATAAAGGAGAAGTTTTGAAAGACCCTGCCAAACCTGCGGGCGACACAGAGTTTCATACCACCTGGGTAATATATTGTTTGAGACTCATGGACATAAAAAAAGCAGATACCTTAAAGTAACTGCTTTCTCTCGCTCCCCCTGCTGGACTTGAACCAGCGACCCTCTGATTAACAGTCAGATGCTCTAACCAACTGAGCTAAGGAGGAATTTCCCTTTGGCGGTTTCCCGTTTGGGGAGTGCAAAAATAGGGATTTTTGTATTGGAACAAAATTTTTTCAGCAAGTAGTTGGCATTTTTCAGGAAGAGTTTATCTCCTATGCGGTTTATATTGCATATGATCGGGTATTAGCCTGATTTTCTGTTTGATATGAATAATAAATCGCTTGTTTGCACCGAGCCGGGAAGCTTCAAATATGTGGAGGAACAACTGATCGTCGATAATCATCATCGACATGAAGATGATTCCCCCGCCCGGGCATTGCTGCGCGTGCTGCAGGTCGGAATCTGCGGTACAGATCTCCACGCTTTTGAGGGAACCCAGCCCTATTTCCAATATCCGCGCATACTCGGACATGAAATTTGTGCGGAAATCATCGAAGTGCCGGCCGGAACTGGCTTTCGCGCGGGACAGCAGGTTACCCTGGTTCCTTATTTCAGCTGCGGTACTTGTATCGCCTGTCGGAATAATAAACCCAATTGCTGTACTTCCATCCAGGTATTCGGGGTCCATATCGACGGTGGCTTAAGGCATTATATCGAAGTTCCTGTTGCTGCACTCATCGCGGGCGAGGACCTGAATGCCGACCAGCTGGCCCTGACCGAGCCTCTGGCCATCGGAGCACATGCCGTCCGGAGAGCCGACCTTCGGCCAGACGAGTGGGCGCTGATAATGGGCGCTGGTCCCATTGGC
The DNA here is from genome assembly GCA_036562745.1 of Flavihumibacter sp. Taxonomy (GTDB): domain Bacteria; phylum Bacteroidota; class Bacteroidia; order Chitinophagales; family Chitinophagaceae; genus Flavihumibacter. Next base: position 10,997 of record DATCJQ010000511.1, on the reverse strand, counting down.
CTGGGACTTATGGAAATGGCCCGTCTCCGGGGGGGCCGGGTCATCGCGCTTGATATCAATTCGACGCGCTTGCAATTCTGCCGCGAGCAACTCGGCGTGGAACATTGTATTAACCCCGCTGAGTTGAAAGACGGATCGGGCATCAACGATGTCTTACGCGATCTCACCGCTGGCGATATGCCTACCGCTGTCTTCGATGCCACGGGTTATCTCGGGGCCATCGAAAAAGGAATCGATTACCTCGCGCACGGAGGCCGTTATACGCTGGTGGGACTTCAAAAACAACCCATACCCATTCTTCACCCCGAATTCCACAAGCGGGAAGCAACGCTCATGAGTAGCCGAAATGCAACACGGGATGATTTTTTATGGGTAATGGAATCTCTCCGGAATAACAAAATCAGACCATCTGCCTATATCACTCATCGGCTTGCATTTGAAGATCTCGCAGATCAGTTCCCCGCTCTTCTTGATCCCGCAAATGGTGTCATCAAAGCGATGGTCGAGTTCCGCCTCTGATGCCACCCGTCGGGCACCCGTCGGGTACCCGTCGGGTGGGAAATTTCGAGTGCCATTGATTTTCAAAGCTTTGCATTTTTGAAAAAGGGTTAAAACCCCATATTTACCCGTCGGGTACCCGACGGGTAAATATAAACCCCGTCGGCGCGGACCTCGACGGGCCAGCGTTTGAGGACGTAACCTTCGCCGGTTACGTTGCGGCCGTTGGCCATGTTGAAGCGGTAATGGTGCAGCGGGCAGACCACATTGCCAAGGGCATCGATAAAGCCATCGGTAAAGAGTCCGCTGGCGTGGGGACATTTATGCGCGAAGGCGAAAAGCTGATCGCGATAGCGGCCCAGGCAAATCGGGTGCCCATCCAGTTCCACCAGGGCAATCTGGTTGGAGCCGAAAGCAATTTCATCGAGGCTGGCGGCAATTTTCACCCAGGTATCGTCGGAAGCAAACATAAATAGATGTGTTGTCGGAGTTGTTATCCCCCGGTAATCTCGCTCAGGCCGTCGTAGCCGCCGAAGAACTCGGTTTTATAGGGATAGCGTTCGCGGTAGAGCTTGCGTACCTTGTTCAAAATGGTAGCCCGCAAGCCTTCCAGGTTCCGGCGCTCCAGGGCAGAAATGAACACGCAGTTCCCCTGGGTAATATTTTCCCAGCGTTCACGCAGTTCCTCAAGGATCTGGGTTTTCACTTCGGGTTCCAGCCATTCGTCGAAGGTGTTTTTTTCAAACTGATCCAGCTTGTTGAAGATGGTGATCATGGGCTTCTCGGTAACCTTCAGCTCCTGCAGGGTTTTGTTCACCACATTAAACTGATCCTCGTACTGGGGGTGCGAAAGGTCCACCACATGCAGCAGGATATCGGCCTCGCGCACTTCATCGAGCGTGCTCTTAAAGCTTTCCACGAGATGGTGCGGCAGTTTACGGATGAAACCTACGGTGTCGCTCAGCAGAAAGGGAGTGGTATCAAAAACCACTTTCCGTGTGGTGGTATCGAGTGTGGCAAACAGCTTGTTTTCGGCAAAAACCTCGCTCTTACTGAGCAGATTCATGATGGTGCTCTTGCCCACGTTGGTATATCCCACCAGTGCCACGCGGATAAACTCCCCGCGATCCTTACGCTGTGTGTAAGCCTGTTTGTCGATTTCAGCCAGCCGCCTCCGGAGCAGGGCGATTTTCTCCTTAACGATCCGGCGGTCGGTTTCGATTTCCGTTTCCCCCGGTCCCCGGGTACCGATACCGCCACCCTGGCGTTCGAGGTGTTTCCACATCCCTTTCAGGCGGGGCAGGAGGTACTGGTACTGCGCCAGCTCCACCTGGGTTTTGGCCTGGGCCGTCTTGGCGCGACGGGCAAAAATATCGAGGATCAGGTCCGAGCGGTCGATGGTCTTCACGCCCAGGGCCTTTTCAATATTGAGAATCTGCGAGCCGGTCAGCTCGTCGTCGAAAATCACGAGATTGATATCACGACCGGTGATATAGTCCTTAATCTCCTCCAGCTTTCCCTTTCCCACAAAGGTTTTGGAATCGGGGTGGGCCAGTTTCTGCATGAAACGCTTCACGGTTTGGGCCCCGGCCGTTTCGGCCAGAAATGCCAGCTCATCAAGGTATTCGCGCACCTGCTGTTCGGTCTGGTCCTTTTGCACCACACCCACCAACACGGTTTTTTCGTTTTCGACCAGTTGTTTTTTTTCTATCAAATCAGTAAAAGTTGAGCAATTATCAGGTTGGCAAAATTAGCATAAAAAAAGCGGGCCAATCAGCCCGCTTCCTTTCAACAGAATAATTTATAATCCACTGATCGTAAGTCCCACCGACACCGGGTGCACGAGCGGACCCTGGTTATCCTTGATCAGGGCATTCACCTGGTAGGCGCCATAAATACCGAACGGACCGTAGCTGATCCGCGCCGTGGCCGCCAGTCGCAGGTTATTGAAATATCTTTTCGAGTTGATCTTCTCTACATAGTTGTTGATGGTACTGCCCGACTTATTCTGCCAGTTTTTACCCTTGGTATGGGCGTTCAGCATGGTTCCCACTTTCGCGCCTAGCGCAAACTTCCAGCTCTTATTAGTGTTTTCGGGATTCAGCGCAAAACGCAGTTCCACCGGGATTTCCGCCCAAACATTCACTAACTTGTACTTTTTGAAATGATTGGTATCGGCCAGATTACGGAACTGAAGGGTGGGAGAGGTTCCGGCAATCTCAACACTCTGCTTGTCGAAGAAAATATTGCTGGATCCGATACCCGCACCGAGACCGACACTGAAACGGGGATCCACCTTGAAGGGGAAATCCATCATCAGGTAAATATTGAGATGGCGACCAAAACCGCGAAGATGCACCGAATCGGGCACGTTACTCCAGGTGTCGTAGCCAGCCTGAATCATAAAATGATCATTCGCCCGTCCGGTCAGATTCACCTTGCTCCAGTCTTTCTTCACTTTTGCCGGTTTCGCCGCAGGAGCCGGTTGCGTGGGGCTTGTTTGGGTAGCACTGCTATCTGTCTGGGCCTGCACAGCAAAGGTCATCATCAAGGCAGACAGGATGGCTGTAATTTTTCTCATATTAATAATAATGCGCAAATCTATCGGATGGACTGCATGGGCCCTTCCTTCCTATTGTTAATGTTATTAAAAACCGCAGCCCTTGAATCGGGCAGGGCGAGCGCAAAAATAGGGCTTTTCCCCATCCCGCGTGGACCGCTTAAACCGGAATCACTCTTTTTTCACGATTGCTCTCCAGGGCGGCATCGAGAATGGTCATGGTTTTGATGGCATCCCCAATCGGCACAGGGTTCGGCGCGCCGTTCACGAGGCACTGGTACACGTCCTCGTAAAATCCCATGTAATTCCCCGGGGTGGAATGCATTTCCTTACGCACCACTTCACCGTCGATGGAGGTGTGCAGCAATCCGTCGGGATTGGCCGGAGCGGGGCACCAGCTTCCCGCGGAGGGTTCAGTCCCCTTAAGCAGTTCCATCTCCTGTAAATCAGATCGCTGTTGAATGAAACTGCCCTTCATGCCATGTAAAACATAGGCCGGCACCGGTTCGCGTGCAATCACCGTGGCTTTGAGACGCACCCGCATTTTCGGATAAAAGAGCAGCAGCTCGAAATAGTCGTTGCTCTGAACGGTTTCCCGCATGGTCCACACATCGGCAAAAACCGCCTCGGGCCATCCGAATAACTGCAGGGCCTGGTCGGTAAGATGCGAACCCAGGTCGTGCAGCACGCCCGCGCCGGGCAGATCATTCTCTTTATGCGCCTTGCCGCTGGCTTCGGGGCGATATCTGTCATAATGGAATTCAACTTCCCGCAACTCGCCCAGCAGTCCCTGGTTCACCACATCCCGGATCGCACGGAAATCGCCGTCGTACCGGCGGTTCTGATACACCACCAGGGTGCGGTTTTTTTCGCGCGCCAGTTCCTCCAGGGCTTTGGCTTCCTCAGCATTGGTGGTGACCGGCTTCTCCACAATCACATGTTTTCCGGCCTCGAGTGCCAGTCTCGCAAAATCATAATGGGTTTGCGTGGGCGTGTTCACCACCACCAGCTCGATCGAGTTATCCGAGATAACTTCCTCAAAAGATCGTACGAGTTTGGTATGCCCATAGCGCGCACGCGAATCTTCATTATGTCGTTCAACGATCGACGTTAGCTCATAACCGGGATGGTTATCAATGAATGGTGCGTGGAAAAGTTTCCCGCTCATCCCAAAGGAGCAGATGGCTGTGCTGATTGTTCTCATACTGGCTAAAATACGTCGTTCAGCCCAAAGAACCGGCGCTATGGATATTTATAACTATCTTTTTATAAACTTCTCCGCAACCAACACCTTGATCACAAAATACTGGCCATGAAAAAACTGTTTTTCGTCCTTATAGCGCAGTATGCCTTCACCCTTCTTCCCGCCCAAGGGAAACTCAACGTGGTATTTATTCTGACCGATGATCATCGGCATGATGCAATGGGTTTCACAGGCCGCATTCCATGGCTGGAAACACCCTATATGGATAAAATGGCCAGAGAGGGCGTATGGGTGAAAAACGCCACGGTAACAACCGCACTCTGCTCGCCTTCGAGGGCATCGATCCTGACGGGACAATATGCGCATACTCACACGGTGGTGGACAATTACGCACCCATGCCAGCCAATCTGCGTTTCTTTCCGGAATACCTGCAACAGGCGGGCTATCAAACCGCTTTCTTCGGAAAATGGCATATGGGCCACCAGGGCGATCAACCTCAAAAAGGGTTTCATCACTGGGAAAGTTTTGTGGGACAGGGCGTATATTTCAATCCGCGGTTAAATATCAACGGGAAAAGAATTCAGTACAGCGACAGCACTTATATAACCGATCTGCTCGCCGAACACGCGGCCGACTGGATTCGCAAACAAAAGGGAAAACCCTTCTTCGCCTATGTATCGCACAAGGGGGTGCATGACGAATTCATGCCGGCACCACGTCATCGCGGGCGCTATGCCGATATGCCGATTCCCTATCCCTCAACGATCAATCTGACGGCTCGGGCAGACAGCAAAATTTTTGGGGATACCACGCAGCTGCCCCTGGCACATCGCGCAGCCAATGATCCCTCCTATAATGTGAAAGATATTCCGCGTTGGGTGTGGGCCCAGCGCAACAGCTGGCACGGGGTGGATTTCATGTACAACGGAAGGGTTTGGTTCGACGAATTTTATCGCCGCTATTGCGAAACCCTACTCGCGGTGGATGAAAGCATCGGAAAAGTTATGGAGGTTCTGAAAGAAACCGGCCAGGATAAAAACACCATCCTGATCTATATGGGCGATAATGGTTTTCTGATGGGCGAACACGGACTGATCGACAAACGCAATATGTATGAAGAAAGTCAGAAAGTACCCCTGCTGGTATATGCACCCGCGCATATAAAAGGCGGACAAATTCTCGAGGCCGTGATTCAGAATATTGATATCGGTCCCACAATCCTCGATATTGCGCGAATCAAAAAGCCGGCGCAGATGCAGGGTAATTCATTCTTGCCATTAATGAAAGGGGGAAATATTGCCTGGCGCAGTAAGGCGTTTTACGAGTATTACTGGGAATTCGCTTTTCCGCAAACGCCCACCACGTTTGGAGTCCGTGACGGGCGTTACAAGTTCATCTATTATCATGGTATATGGGATTTCGGAGAATTATTCGATCTGGAAAAAGATCCCGAGGAGAAGAATAATCTCTGGCGTCAACCCGATTATCAGGAGGTGGCAGCGCGATTGAAAAACGAGCTCTGGTCATGGCTCGAGGAGACCGGCGGCATGCAGATCCCGCTGAAACGCGTAATCGAAAAACGGAGCGATTACGGTCAGCATGGCTTGCAGTAATCAGCTCTGCAATTGGAACAGCATACTTAAGATGCGGGGCAGTTCTTTATTGTCTTCATCAAACCATTCCTGCAGGTTTACCAGCCGGAAACCCTGTTTTTTTGCGGCCTGGAAGAATTCGGAAACATGATGATTGAAGCAGGTTACGATTTGCAATCCTTCTTCGGTTTCAAATCTTGCCTTGGAGCCACTGTACTGTTTGAAGGGATGCAATTCGCCCACATATACATAACCGTTAGGTGCCATCACCTCTTTCAGTTGGGTGAATATGGGATCGAGTAACTCGATATGCTCCAGTACCAGGCTGAAAGTGGCGAGATCGTATGGGCCATGGGCAAAATCCCAGTTTTGGGTGATATCGGCCTGGCGGAATTCGACATGTTCCGCGCTGATCTTTTCCTTCGCACGGGCAAGCATCCCTTCCGAAAGATCCACCGCCGTGATTTTTGCACACCTGGTCAGCAGCCAGGCGGTATTTTTCCCGGTGCCGCAGCCGATTTCGAGACAGTTATTAAAATGCGGCAGTTCATCGAGTGCTGCCCGCAGACTGATCGCTTCCAGATCCCGCGTTCGATTTTTATTGGTATCGTATTGGTCAGCCCATTGATTATAGGCCGATGAAACATTGGACATAGGTTTAATTTTTCGTAAAGTTTAGAGAATGATGCAGATTTCGACGCAAGCGCTGCGCCACTTTAAGAAAAATCTGCAGATTTACCACTCTGAACTTTTCTAGTGCGATTCCTGCCGCCCTGCTTTGAAGCTTCTGCTATAGAGCAGCACGCGGAATTTGATTGAGTCGTAGATGATTCCGAAGGCCAGGAGCAGGGAGGGTATGATCAGCGTGTAGATGCCCATCCGGCTGTAAAGAAATCCCGCTGCAACACCTCCAAGAAAGAAGAAGGTGATAATGCGTATGCGGAGCCGTATGGATGAAATCAGTTTTTTGCGCTGATCGGGCCTCTTGTAGAAAAAAAGCTGCGAGAGCTCGATTCCCAGATCAGTAAATAATCCCGTCAGGTGGGTGGTCCGTACCAGTGAATTGGAGATGGTCGTTACCAGTGAGTTTTGCATACCCATCGCGAACAGCAGCATGAAAGCCAGGACGGAGGGATATTGTCCGCGGATGGCATCCCCCGCCACGGCGACTGCGAGGAGGAGAAGGGCTTCGGCCACCACGGGCGGCACAAAAACATTGGCTTCCCTGTTGCGCGAGCGGAGTTCCACCATCAGGTTGGAGCAGAAAGCGCCCAGCAGGAAAAAGATGATAAACAGAAAGTACATCAGTGCTTTCCATGGTTCCCATTTCAGGACCTCTTCCATCATGAAAGCAAAATGGCCCGTAACATTGGTGGTGAGTTGTTGAATGGACAGGAATCCCACCACATTTACAATGCCTGCCACCAGCGACAGCAGCGAAGCGATGGCAAGATTATGCTTTAACGTGCGGGCCTTGCCGCGGTGTCTGAACATAATGCGGGCAAATTTCAGGATTTTTTGAATCGGTTTGCGTGGAATTTGAATGGGTGAGGCGGGAATCGGAACCAGCGGAAAATAAAAAGTCGAAACCCGGTTGTAGCCTTGTTTCGACTTGTGGGCCCTGCTGGGCTCGAACCAGCGACCCTCTGATTATGAGTCAGATGCTCTAACCGACTGAGCTAAGGGCCCTTCCTCTTGCGAGGCGCCAATGGCAACTGCTGGATTGGCAGGCCGCAAAAATATAAAAACCCAGCGAAAAGCATTCAATAGAAAAAAATAATCTGATACATATTCATTATTGTACATTTATGGCGGGGAGCGACCCGTTCCTACCGTCATTTACTCAACATGATTGCGCCTGCCAGAATACAATATCTGAAGGAACGGATAGCCCGTGACAATGATCCTGATGCGTATCGTGAACTGTATTTTGCCTGCTACCACCACCTGTTAATGTTTGCGATCGGACTGGTAAAGTCGAAACAGTCGGCCGAGGAAATCGTGTCCGATGTGTTTATCAATATCTGGGAAAAGCGCAACCGCCTCGAGCATGTGAGCAATCTTCGCCTTTATTTATATACCGCCACCCGCAATATGGCGCTAAATTACCTCGCCCGCCATAAGAAAGTGTTAATCACCGCACTCAGCTAATTACCGGTGGAGATTCATTCGCTCCAATACGACCCCGAGCGAATCATGATAACTTCCGAGATGAAGAAGATCATTCACGATGCGGTGAACCGTCTGCCCGCGCGCTGCAAACTCATATTCAAACTGGTGAAAGAAGATGAGCTCAAGTACCGCGAAGTGGCCGAGCTGTTGAACCTGTCGGTCAAGACCGTCGAAACCCAGATGGGCATCGCCCTCCGCCGGATCGCCGAAGCCATCCGCTTCGACCCTCAAAAGACCCAGCCCACCGGCAAATAACCCCACCCGTCGGGTACCCGTCGGGCACCCGTCGGGTGCGGAATTTTCACTGAGATTGATTTCCAATGATTTGTGTTTTTGGGCCAGGCCCAAAAGCGCCCATTTACCCGTCGGGTACCCGACGGGTAAATTTTTTTCGGGTCCTTTCAGGGTATCCACCTCTTTATAATGTCTTATATGGATATGCAGGACAGATTCTGGGAAATAATGGCCAAAAAACTTGCCGGTGAAGCCAGCGCCAAGGAGCTGGAAGAGCTGGAAGCGATCCTGCGCCGTGACCCGGAACTGCATTATCCGCTGCAGACCATCTCCGATTTATGGTTTCAGCAAGGGCCGGAATCCGAGGACATTAACGGCCCCTATGAAAGGCATCTTGCCCGGATGAAAAACCTGGGCATCGAGTTGCCCGAAGTGCGGCCCGCAGCGCCCGAAACTGAAGGCTTGGAGTCTGAATTGCCCACCGGCCATAAACCCTTCCGTGTGGTGAAGATGATAAGTTGGTCGGCCGCCGCCATGCTGCTGTTGATCGCCGGATGGTATTTATTTATAAAAGAAAGTCATCCCCCCAGCAGCGTAAAGGCTCCTTTACTTGCCAATAATAATGAGGTTAGTACGAAAAACGGTTCGAAAACCAATATCATGCTGCCCGACGGTACGCAGGTATGGTTGAACGCAGGATCCAAACTGACCTATGGCAAGGATTTTGGAACTGAACTGAGAGAGGTGACACTCTCCGGAGAAGCATTTTTTGATGTGGTGAAGGACACCGCCCATCCCTTTGTGATCCATGCACGGAATATCGATATCCGTGTGCTGGGAACGGCTTTTAACGTGAAATCTTATCCTGAAGACAAAACCACCGAAACCAGCCTTATAAGGGGACGTGTGGAAATTAATATACATAACCGTCCCGCTGAGAAAATTATTCTGCAGCCAAACGAAAAATTGATTGTGGCTGCTGAGCCGGACAGCATTAAATCAAGCCCCAAACCCGCATTGGTATCTGCCACTCCGCCTCCCAGGGTTGTATTGAGCGATGTGCAGTACGACGAACAGGAAAGTGTGATTGTGGAAACATCCTGGATGGACAACAAGCTGATTTTCCGCGATGAATCATTTGCCGACCTGGCCGTGCGCCTCGAGCGGTGGTACGGAGTGGAATTCATTTTCACAGACCCCAAACTTGCCGCGCTTCGGTTCACCGGAACATTCAAGGGTGAATCGCTGCAGGTGGCACTAAGGGCATTGAAGATTACGGGGAATTTTGATTATCGCATCGAACAGAACACCGTCATCATCTCGCCCGAAAAGAACAGGTAGATTACTGTGGAAGAAAAGCCAGATCAGAGAGGAAGAGGAGCCGGGGGCGGGGTGAGAAGCTGGATCCGGGGAGAAGGGCAGGTAAGACCGGAGAGGCCCGAGCAAAGTAGAAAATCAACTATGAGAAAAAACAAACAAGAGGAAGAATAGCCGTATAAAACTGATTGTCTCACCCAAAAATTAAAAAACGATTGCCATGACAGCTAACTCCACTTAACATAAACGGGAAATGTGCTACCATTTCCCGTGCAGGATACAACAGATGTTTTCAACGCTCGCAAAGTTGAAATAACCGTTTTTGTAACCCTTATTGCCAAAGTATGAAAAAAACTTCATATGGGGGTGCGTCCTTGTGCCCGCCATTACTGCAAAAGTTTTTTAGAATTATGAAACTGACTGCTCTGCTACTATTGGTTTGTGCCCTCCAGGTGTCCGCAGGGGTCTTTTCTCAAACTAAAGTCAGTCTAACGCTTGAGGGGGTGAATATCAAGAAAGCCCTTTCCGCCATCGAACGCAAAACCAGTTATCGCTTCCTTTATAATCAGGCTTTGTTCAGCGATAACATGAAAGTAAACCTCAACGTCAGGGATGCGGCTGTGCTCAGCCTAGTCGATCGGCTGCTGGAAAATACCGACCTATCCTACGAAGTGCTCGATAATTTCCTCGTTGTTATCAAATTTAATGGTGTCGAATTCCAACAGTCTCGGGTGACGGGCCGGATTACCAACGAAGCCGGTGAACCTCTGCCCGGCGCATCCATCAAGGTGAAGGGAGCCCAGGGCGGCATCTCGGCCGATGCCGATGGTAATTTCGCCATCACCGTCCCGACCAATGCCACCCTCGTGATTTCGAGTGTGGGCTACGACGACCAGGAAGTGGTGGTGGGTGATCGCACCATCATCAATGTGGTCATGAAAGCTTCCACCAAACTTCAGGATGAAGTGGTGGTAATCGGTTATGGTACCGCCAGCAAACGCGACCTCACCGGCTCGGTTGCCAAAGTAAAAGGCGAAATAGTGGCCAATCAGCCCAATACCAATCCCCTCGCATCCCTGCAGTCAAAGGTGGCGGGTTTGTCGGTTATCAACAACGCGATTCCCGGCAGCACCCCCGATGTTCGAATCCGCGGTACCATCAGTATCGGAACCGTTAAACCCGTTTATATTATTGACGGGATTTTCAGCGACAATATGGACTTCGTGAATCCGAACGAAATCGAAAGTGTGGAAGTGCTGAAAGATCCCTCTTCACTGGCCGTGTTTGGAATCCGCGGTGCGGCTGGCGCCATCCTGGTTACCACCAAAAAAGCCAAAGCCGGACAAACCAATATCAGTTTTAACACGGTATATGGAATCAAAAACCTGGTGGACAAAATAGCCCTGGCCAATGGCGATC
>DATCJQ010000505.1:0-11247 GCA_036562745.1 Flavihumibacter sp. | reverse complement strand
TGATCCTTTTGGGTGTTATATTGGTGAGCGAGGTAAAGCGTCGCCAGAAAGCCATCCCGGCAATACCACCACCGGAGAACCCCTCGCTGGATTTTGTAAAAACCATCGGGCGACTTTACTACAATACACACGATAATGTTGACCTGGTGAGGAAGATGGAGACGCAGTTTTGGGAGTTCGTGCGGCAACATTACAGTCTGCCTGCCGGTCTCTCAGATTCGGCGCTGGCGCGCATGCTGGCACGTAAAGCAGGAGTAGAGGAGAGTCTGGTGAAGACCATGCTGGAGGAATTCAGGTCGGTGGATGAACACGGCGCGGTATCCGACGAGGATCTGATTCATATCAATCGATTAATTGAACAGTTTCATAAAAACAGAACCTGATGGAAGAACAACTCTTTGATGAAAGGACCAATCTGGAAAACCTGAGCAGGGCGGTGGACTCATTAAAACAGGAAGTGGCCAAAGTGATTATAGGGCAGGAGCAGATGGTGGAATTGCTGGTGGTGGCCCTTCTGGCCGATGGACATGTGCTCATTGAAGGAGTGCCCGGTGTGGCCAAAACCCTCACAGCCCGCCTGCTGAGTCGCGCGGTGGATATAGAGTTTTCGCGTATCCAGTTTACGCCCGACCTCATGCCCAGTGATGTGCTCGGGACCAGCATCTATCATCCCCAGCAGGCGAATTTCCTGTTCCGCAAGGGACCGGTATTCAGTCAGCTGCTGTTGATTGATGAGATCAATCGCGCCCCGGCCAAGACCCAGGCGGCTCTTTTTGAAGTGATGGAAGAGAAACAGATCACCATCGACGGGCATACCTACCAGCTCGACGCCCCTTTCTTCGTAGTGGCCACGCAAAACCCGGTGGAACAGGAGGGGACCTATCATCTCCCCGAAGCGCAACTCGACCGGTTTCTGTTTAAGATCATCGTAGATTATCCCAGTCACGAGCAGGAACAACAGATCCTGATGCTGCATCATAAGCAGGCAGGCGGTGATTTGTTAAGTGCCATCGCACCCGTGATGGATCGAGGCTCCCTGCTCGAATTGCGTAAAAAGGTGAAATCATCTCATATTGAAGACAGCCAGCTCGGATTCATTGCTTCCATCGTGTCGGCCACCCGACAACATAAGCATATTTACCTCGGTGCTTCTCCCCGGGCTTCCATTGGTATAATGAATGCGGCCAAAGCCTATGCGGCAATCAACGGCAGAGATTTTGTAACACCCGAGGATATCGTGTTTGTTACACCGGCGGTTCTGCGCCACCGGATCATCATCACCCCGGAAAAAGAAATGGAAGGCGGTACGCCCGATGATGTTATCAATGAAATCATTCAATCCATCGAAGTACCCCGATAATGATTCAACGATTTTTCAGGAATCTGTTTTTTACCAACCGGCTGATTCGCATTTTAATCGGCCTGGTTTGTTTTTTTCTGTTCACCTATTTTCTTCCTGATCTGCTGGAACTCGGCATCATTGCGCTGGTGGTACTGTTCCTGCTGGTTTGTATCGATATCCTGTTGCTGTTCCGGAGTTCCGATGCACTGGCAGCGGAGCGCCGGATGGCAGATGTTTTCAGCAATGGCGATGACAATGCCGTTACCATTTTGCTGAAATCAAATTATCCGTTTAAGATTTCGGTTAGCATCCTGGATGAGCTGCCGATACAATTTCAATTGAGAGATCATCGCCTGAAGGCGGATGTTGATCCGGGTGCCGAACGGCAGTTGCGCTATCTGTTGCGTCCCCTTACTCGTGGCGAATACTGGTTCGGTGCCATTAATGTGATGAGCCGTAGTCCGCTTGGATTGGTGGACCGCCGCTGGGTATTTGATGCAGCGCGCATGGTGATGGTTTGGCCTTCCTTCCATGCCCTGCGCCATTATGAATTACTGGCCCATAATGCCACTACTTCGGGCACGGGGAACCGAAAAATCAGGAAGCTGGGCCATAGCCTGGAATTTGAGGAGATCAAAGATTATGTTGCCGGCGATGATCTGCGAACTGTCAACTGGAAAGCCACTGCACGCAAGGGTTCGCTCATGGTCAACAATTTTATGGATGAAAGAAGTCAGCAGATTTATTGCGTGATCGATAAGAGCCGCGTGATGAAAATGCCCTTCAATGGCATGACCCTCCTGGATTATGCCATCAATGCCAGCCTGGTGCTTTCCAGAATCGCATTGCTTAAATATGATAAAGCCGGACTGATTTGTTTTGATGAGAAGATGGGCACGGTAGTGCCGGCCGATCGGAAAGGCACCCAGATGAATGTACTGGCAGAATCGCTGTATCGTCAGCAGACTAATTTCCTGGAAGCGGATTATGAAAAATTGGTCACCCTCGTCAAGGGAAAGATCAAACACAGGAGCCTGCTGATACTGTTCACCAATTTTGAGTCGAAATCGAATCTGCTGCGTCAATTGCCCTATATCCGGTCGCTGGCGAAAAAACATTTACTGCTGGTAGTGTTCTTCGAAAACACTTCGCTGTTGGAGCTGACCGGCAAAACAGCCGAGCATCTGGAAGATGTTTATATCAAAACAATTGCGGAAAAATTCCTCTCTGAAAAACGCTGGATGGTTAAGGAATTGCAGAAGTACGGGATCACATCCATACTGACTCCTCCGCATCTCTTAACCACCCAAACCATTAATAAATACCTCGAACTCAAAGCCCGACAGATTATTTAATTTTGCCCCATGTTAGACAGGCAACAGGAGGTATGGTTCGAATCGGCTCATGCACAGCCCGAAAAGCTGGTTCGTCTGTTATTGTTTGATCAGTCCATTCAACTTTATGATGCAGGCAACGAGTCCTTTATGGCTGCTTACGAATTAAGAAATGTGTCGCTTGAGGGAATGGATGGCGGGTTTGCCCGGCTGCATCTGCTTCCGGGTGGTACAGATCGTTTACGCATATCCGTTAACCATCTGCTTTGGCCGGAATTGTACGAGAAGGTAAGTCCGGCTCAGCGTGCCAAACGACGGCTGCAGCGAAGCTGGAAATGGCCGGTGTTATTGTTCACCATCCTGGCGGTGTTGGCCGGACTCTATTTTCTGCTCGTTTCGTTGATCAGTTCAATCGGATTGGGATTGGTATCCACGCAAAAAGAACAGGAGCTGGGTGAGATGATTTTCCAGTCCATGGTTCCTCCGAATTCTATCAACAATAAAGCCACGCATCAGCTCGAACAGTTCGCCGGGCAGTTGCAACTGAGCGAACGATACGATCTTAAGTTTACCGTAATAAACGGGGAGGAGATCAATGCATTTGCAATTCCGGGCGGACGAATCGTAGTGTATAAGGGAATTCTGGAAGCCATGGAGGAGCCCGAGGAACTGGTGGCATTGCTGGGCCATGAAGCCAGTCATGTGAATGAAAGACATAGTCTCCGTTCCATGCTGCGTCAGTTATCCGGCTCCGTTTTGTTGTCGATGGTTTTTGGCGATCTCGGTTCGATAGGAGCCGCGATCGCAGGGCAGGCCGACCATCTCCGCACCCTGTCCTATTCCCGCAGTCTCGAAAAGGAAGCCGATGAAAAAGGCATGGAACGCATGGTGCGCAATCAAATCAATCCCGAGGGTATGGTGGGATTAATGGACCGTCTGCAGCAATCGGAAAAGGATATGGCTTTGCCCGGATTTTTGTCCACGCATCCCCTGACCGCAGATCGCAAGAAAACCGCGCAGGAATATATTGCTCGTTACCAGGGTGAATTTGAAACGCCGGCCCCTCTGCTGGCCAGCTGGAAGGCCCTCAAGGAGAGTATCAGTGGCCCAAACGCCGACGGAGACCGCAAATCCGGCGATGAATGGTAGTTTGATTACCTTTGTGGAAATGAAGAGTTTGAATTCTGCAACATCCACCCCGACGGAAAATCCTTTTGCATCCGGATCTGTATTATTGATCGATAAGCCGCTCGACTGGACTTCCTTTGATGTGGTTCGGAAAATCAGGAATATGGTTCGCACCAAAAAAGTGGGGCATGCGGGAACCCTGGATCCTCTTGCAACCGGTTTGCTGATTGTGTGCACCGGGAAATTCACCAAGAAGATCAACGAATACATGGCGCAGGAGAAGGAGTATACCGGCACTATTCAGCTCGGCGCTTCCACGCCCACCTATGATCTGGAATCTGATCCGGTGCTAACGGAAGGATGGCAGATTAAAGACAGGATGCTGCTTTCGCCGGAAGGTCATCCCCTTACTGATGATGAAATCGAAAATGCGCTCCAACAGTTTCGGGGAGATATCATGCAGGTTCCACCGATTCATTCGGCTATCAAGATCAACGGTAAGCGGGTTTACGAACTCGCGCGCAAGGGGAAGGAAGTGAAGATGGAAGCCCGCCCGGTGCATATCGCTGCATTCGAGGTTACACGCCCCGAACCCTCGGTTCTGAATTTCCGGATAGTATGCTCAACGGGCACTTATATACGAAGTTTG
The DNA here is from genome assembly GCA_036562745.1 of Flavihumibacter sp. Taxonomy (GTDB): domain Bacteria; phylum Bacteroidota; class Bacteroidia; order Chitinophagales; family Chitinophagaceae; genus Flavihumibacter. The sequence continues at coordinate 6,794 of DATCJQ010000505.1, read as the reverse complement.
GCGAATGACCTCGGCGCCGCTATTGGTTGCGGGGGGTACCTCACCGGTTTACGCCGCACCCGAATCGGGGAATACCATGTGGATGATGCCCTGTCCATGGATGCTGCGGCAGATTATATCCGAAATGCGCTCGGAGCGGGAAATGCAGAATAAAAAATGCAAAACAGAGGAGAAACTCGCGAGGCAATGCAGGGCTGAATTTCCCCTGCCGAAGAATTTTAGAACGGCGCATTGATGCCCAGTTGGAACTGTCCCCTTAACAGATTCACATTCTGGAACCATCCGTTTTTCTGATCGGCATAGAGCGGGTCCTTCAGTTTGTAAGCCCAGTCGAACCGAATCATGAAATAATTGAAATCGAGTCGCAGACTGGTACCTCCGGCCACGGCGATATCACGATAGAGATGCTTGAGACGGAACACGCCCTCGTCCAGCGCCGGATTCCCCTGGTTATTCCGATACCAGATATTCCCGATATCGGTAAAGAATGCACTTTTCAGGTTGATACCAAAGAGATTGCCCAGGGGGAAGCGGTATTCGATATTCGATTCCAGCTGCACATCGGCAAAACGGAAGGTGTTGGCACCCTGAAAATAGGTAGAGGAACCGGGTCCCAGTTGCCGTACCTGCCAGGCCCGCATGCTGCTCGGTCCGCCTGCAAAATAGGATTTGAAGAAAGGCAGGTTGGGCTCACGCACGATTTTGCCCGTGGAATCGTACTGCTTGCCATAAGGAATGCCAAGTCCCGCAAAAAAGCGAAACGCCCAGGAAGAATACCCCTTGTTAATATAATGACGAAAATCCACGTCTGCCTTGGCAAAGCGGAATAAGCGGTTGGTCAGATCAAACTGGCGGAAGTTTCCGAATATACCGCCGCTTTCTTCGATCTGGATTTTAATATTATAAACCTTATTGGTGCGGGTCCATGCAGTACGCGCAATCAGGTATTGTGAAATGATCAGTCCATCATTATAGAAATTTTCCAGGTTGGGGATGATGGCCGCCTGCTTGTAGAAACTATCGGTCTTGAATAACCGAACATATTCGATGTTCAGCGGACTATAATACCAGTTGCGGTTTTTCTGGTTGGTCCATTCGTACCCGATGGCGCTGTTCAGCGACTGCACTTTCAGGAAATCACGAAGGTTGGTGATGGATCCGTTGGCACTCAGCAGGGTGCGGGTATTCGAAAGCTTTCTTTCCTGTTTGATCTTAAAGGGGGTGACGAATTTCGGAATGGTAAAGCTTTGCGTGATACTGGTCTGAAAGGTCTGAATGATCCTTCCCTGATTACCCAATTCAATTCCGAAACGAAAATTTGTACTGGCCAGCACCGATTGCTTGCTCAGGTTGCGATCCTGCAATCCGAAGTTCAGGGCCATACCAAAGAGGTTGGTGGTAGTGATCAGGTCGGTGGCGTTCCGGCTCGCTTCCACATCTACCGAGATGTTCTGCTTCTTGGCCAGGTACATGTTGATATCGGCATCCACCACCGCCAGACTATCTACCGGATTAAGGTCGATGCCTACCTGTTGCCAGGCGCTCATCTGCTGGAAGGTGTTATTGGTGCGATACACATCGCTCTGGCGGTAGAGACTGTCGGGAATCATCTGGTTGTTGCGGGCCAGGAAACCGGGTCGGGTCAGATTGCGTGATCGTATTACGCTGATATTACGCCGTGTGATCGTGTCTTTTTCTCTCCGTTCGTTATCGGATACCAGCGAAAGATCGGGGTGGAAGCGGATATAACGGAAACGATATTGCTGAAGCCTAACCGGATTTTCCGTGCCGCGTTGTTTGAACACCACATCAATTTGCGGGTTCTCACGCCGTTTCTGCATTTCTTCCAGCAGCCGGATTTGTTCAAAAGGATCCAGTCCCGGGTCGATCAGGGCAGCCACCACGGTATCCACCTGCGCATATACATCCTCGCGAGTGATCTTGAGGAAACCATTGTCGCGGAAAATATTGAGGAGTCGGTCCAGCTCGGCGGAAATCTTTTCATTGGAAAAGGATTCGCCTTTTTTGATCCGGCTTTCGCGGCGATGCTTCAGCGCCAGTTGCTGGAGAATGCTGTCGCGGAATTCGAAGGCAATGGAATCGAAGCGAAGCACTTTGCCCGGTTCCACCCGGAAATTGACCGTCACACGGCGCTGGTCCTCCACCGTTTGAAGCGAGCTGTCCCACCGGATATTACCGTACATATACCCGTTGGCGCGGAGCAGGTCGTTGATGTATTTCACCGACTCCACGGCATAGCTGGTGTCGAAAACCGCGGGCCGTTCGATCTGCTTGCGCAGGAAACTTTTTTTCCGGTAGCGAACCTGCAGGCTGTCGGACAGCTGGTTCCAGATCTGGTCTGCGAGTTCCGCCTTCTGGGAGGAGGGAAGTTTCGCATCCAGTTTGATAGTAGTTTTATAAACAAAAGGCTGGGGACTTGGATAATCTTTTATAACCTTGCAGCCCGGAGCCAGTATCAACAACCAGGAGCAACACACCAATACCCATAAATTACGGATGGTAAGCTTGGTGGTGTATGCTGGCATAGGCTGATGAAAAAATAACAGAAATGATAACGAAAAATCAGGCCAAATATATCCAAAGTTTAAGCCATAAAAAATTCAGAGATGAAGAAGGGGTTTTTGTTGCCGAGGCCCCCAAGACTGTTTCGGAGTTGATTGGCCTCCCGCATATGCGGCCCCGTTTCGTGTTCGGACTGGAGGAGTGGTGGAGTCAGCATCCATCATGGAAAGCGGAATCCTGGGCCCATACCATTAGTGCCGATGAGCTCGAACGCATATCATTTCTGAAAACGCCCAACCAGGTGCTGGCCGTCTTTCAGAAGCCCGATCTCGAAACCGTGCCCGGAGCATGGCAATTGCTGCTCGACGGGATCCAGGACCCCGGGAATATGGGTACCATCATTCGGATCGCCGACTGGTTTGGGATCCAACAGATCATCTGCAGTGAGGACTGTGCCGATGCCTTCAATCCGAAAGTGGTCCAAAGTACCATGGCCAGTATCGGCCGGGTGGAATTGATCTATACCGATCTGGTTGCCTATGTGAAGGCGCATCCCCATCGCGATTTTATCGCCGCCACTCTCGACGGATCCCCGGTTCGCTCCTCGAAAGTACACCATCCTGCCAGCCTGGTGATTGGTAATGAATCCAGGGGGATCCGTCCCGAATTAAAAGGGCTGCTCAGACATTTTGTTACCATCCCGCGAATCGGGCAGGCTGAGTCGCTGAATGCGGCAGTGGCTACCGGTATTCTGCTTTCTCACCTGGCCGATGCAGAACCGCATGGTACAAAACATAAGTAGATTTTATTTGAATTGGATGGCCTTCACCGGCTGGATATTACGCACGATGAAACTGGGAATGGTGAGCACCGCCATGCAAATGAGGAAGGTGCCCAGATTCACTGCCAGCACCTGCCAGGGAATTATCAGCACTTCGGCTTTGTCGATATAATACATATCCTCCGGCAGGCGGATAAAGCCGTATTTATTCTGCAACCAGAGCAGCAGAAAACCGAGCAGGTTCCCGAACAAAATACCAGTGAGCGTGATCATCGCGCCATGATACAGGAAGATTTGCTGGATCGTACGGTCGGCTGCTCCCAGCGCCTTCAATATACCCACCATGCGAGTGCGTTCCAGTACCAGGATAATCAGGCAGGTGATCAGGTTGAGCACGGCCACCACAATCATAATGATCAGCGTTATACTGATGGTTTGATCCTGCAGCGCCAGCCAGTCGAATATATTCGGGTAAATTTCAAAGATGGTTTTACTGTTCCAGAGCATGGGCAACTGGTTGAAGATCTCGTCGTTGATCTGCGCCATATCGGCCTGGTTTTTCAGGAATACTTCGTAACCGCCGATCTGGTCTTCGCTCCAGTTATTGAGTCGCTGTATCAAACGGATATCCCCCAGCGCAATCAGTTTGTCGTATTCCTCGATGCCCGTTTTGTAAATGCCTGAAATTGTGAGACGGCGTGCACGCGGGGCAGAACCATCGCTTTGGACAAAATAAATCAGGATGGGATCGTTCACCTTCAACTTAAGCTGATTGGCCGTATAGGCACTCAGCACGATTTCATTGCTATATCCGGAATCGGGGTATTGCATCCACCGTCCCTGTTTCAGAAAAGACTGCAGCCGCGAAGAATCATAGAGGCGATCAATACCCTTGAACAGCACGCCCTCCAGACTTTCTTCCGTTTTAAGGATGGCATTTTTGGTGGCAAAGGCCTGGATACCCTGAATACCGGGGATAAAACGTTGCAGGTTTTCGACCGTGTCGTTCCGGTTGATGGGAAACTCCTCGGAAATCACCGATTTGCTGGGCTCATAGTGCTGTACGCGGATATGTCCCCAGAAATTGAAGATTTTCTGGCTGATGGCCGACTGAAATCCATTCGTAAAGGCCAGGGCCAGTAACATCGCGGTTACGCTAATGGTGGTGGCAGTAATTGCCAGCCGGATGATAAACCGGGAAAAGGACTGTTGGTTGTTGAATGCTACTTTACGCGCTATATATCCGGCTATGTTCAATCGGCATGCTTTTAGCTGACAAATATAACCGAGAAAACCATTTTAAACGGGATGGGTTTTGTAGATTGGCATTCTCTACGATCACCAAATGGGAAAGGATACATGATCAAAAATATATTTACCGGACTGGTTTGTCTGCTTTTAGTTCAAATCGCCGGGGCGCAGTGGGCGCAGGCCGACCAGATTCTGCATTCCAATATACAGCAGGTGAAACTCTTCCCCGTGGGCAATCCACTGGGTTACCCGGTCATCCGGCTGGGCAGCAGCGATCAGCTCGAGCTTCATTTTGATGATCGGGAAGGCGGTTCCAAAGCCTATTCCTATACCTGGCAGCTCTGCAATGCCGACTGGAGTCCGGCGAATCTGAATACCATGGACTATATCCGGGGATTCACCCAGCAGCGGATTACCAATTATCGGAATTCTTCGGTTGCTCTTACCCGTTATACGCACTACCAGGTTCAGCTGCCCGATAAGAATTCGGCGCCCTCGCGCTCGGGGAACTACCTGGTAAAAGTGTTTCTGAACGGAGATCCCAATCAGCTCGCATTTACCCGTCGGGTACTGGTGCTGGACGAAAAGGCTGCGGTCGGACTCCAGGTGCAGCAACCCTTCAATAATCAGCTTTTCACTACGCATCAAAAGCTGGTATTCCAGGTTAATATGCGGCAGTTGAATATGGTGAATCCCATGCAGCAGGTACAGGTGGTGCTCTTGCAGAATTATCGCTGGGATAACGCCAAAACCGGTTTGAAACCCACATTTATCCGGCAGAACCAACTGGAATACAATACCGAAGAAGATGCCGTATTCCCGGCAGGCAAGGAGTGGCGCTGGGTGGACCTGCGCAGTTTCCGGCTGCAGTCGGAGCGGGTGGACAGTGCATCCTATGCCAAAGACGGAACGCAAATCTATGTCAAAACAGATGGCGATCGCTCGGGATTGCGGGTGGTTTACTATCGCGATGCCAACGGGATGTATTATAACGAAACTCTCGATGGTATGAATCCCTATTGGCAGGGCGACTATGCCACGGTGCATTTCAGTTTCCGTCCGCCGGGTGGTATGCAATTTAAACAGGATCTCTACCTCTTCGGTGAGCTGACCAACTATGGCAAGGATCCCCAGGCAAGGATGGTGTTCAATCCTGAGAAAGGGGTGTATGAGACTTCCATCTGGTTAAAACAGGGCTATTACGATTATGCTTATGCGCTGAAAGAAGGAAGTGAGGACCGGCCGGTATTCAATATCGACCGCACCGAAGGCAATTTCTGGGAGGCGGAAAACAATTATATGGTGTTGGTTTATTACCGCGGTTTGGGTGGCCGCGCCGACGAACTGATCGCCATTGGTAAGGTGAATTCACTCGGCGGTCGCAATCGCTAAGTAATGATATTTAACATATCAATAATCTGACTTTCTCTCCGCAAATAATTTTTGCGTTTGCGCGAATTCATCTAATTTCGCACCGGCAGGTCTCATACGGCCAGCTCCTACTGAACTCCCCCAGGGTCGGAAGACAGCAAGGGTAGGTGGTTGTAGCGGCGCGATATGATAAGCCTGCCATTTTTTATTTTCCCCCACTGATCTCCTTTATTCCCGATAACCCCTTCACCGTTCTCCATTCTCCATTGTTCCCGTATCTTTGCCCCGTAAAACCAAACACAAATTCATGAAATTTTTTATTGATACGGCGAATCTTGCCCAGATTAAAGAAGCCAACGAATTGGGTATTCTCGACGGTGTTACCACCAACCCTTCCCTGATGGCAAAGGAAGGCATCAAAGGAGAAGATAAGATTATCCAGCACTATAAAGATATTTGCGAACTCGTGGACGGCGATATCAGCGCCGAAGTACTGTCCACCGAGTACCAGGCTATCATCGAAGAAGGTAAAAAACTGGCGGCTATTCACCCGAATATCGTGGTGAAAGTACCCATGATCAAAGACGGGATCAAAGCGATCAAATGGTTTACCGATAACGGTATCAAAACAAACTGTACCCTGGTATTTTCTGCCGGACAGGCGATCCTGGCTGCGAAAGCCGGTGCTACCTATGTATCTCCCTTTATCGGAAGAATCGACGACAGTGGTTGGGACGGTACCGAACTGATTGCCCAGATTGCGAATATTTACAGCATCCAGGGTTTCAAAACCGAGATTCTGGCAGCTTCCATCCGCAATCCGAATCATATCATCAAATGTGCTGAACTCGGAGCTGATGTATGTACC
>DATCJQ010000503.1:0-6015 GCA_036562745.1 Flavihumibacter sp. | reverse complement strand
GAACCGAACTTTGTCGAGTTTCAGTCGCTGGGTAAACTGCTTGGGCAAACTATAACCCAGGGTCAGCGAGCGCAAACGTAGAAAGGATCCATCTTCCAGCCAGCGGCTGCCGCCATCCAGATAGTTCTGCACGTTGATGCCATCAATTCTCGGCACATCGGTAATATCACCCGGTTGCTGCCAGCGCTTAAGGTTGCTTTTGAAAATTACGCGGGCGGCATCGCGTGCTCCACCGGCTTCACCAAAGAAGCGGTTATGGTTATAGGTATCATTTCCATACTGAAAGGAGAAGAAAATACCGAGATCAAAATTCCGCCAGCTCAGATCATTCGACAAACCGCCGAAGAACTTGGGCCACACACTTCCCATCACCTGACGGTCGGCTGCAGTGATCTGGTTATCCTTGTTCACATCTTCATATACAGCATTCCCTGTTTGCGGATCTACATAGAGCTGCTTGTACAACCAGAAGGAGTAAAGCGGACTTCCCTCCTGCTGCAGAATCAGGTTACGGCTTCCGTATTGGAGCGGGGTTTCCAGCTTCTCAATCTTGTTGATATTGCGGGCAACATTGAAGGAAGTAGTCCAGCTGAGCTCCCGTGATTTGATATTCACGGAGCGGATTCCCAGTTCAAATCCCTTGTTGCTGATTTCCGCTGCATTGCTCCAGTAGCTGCTGAATCCGGTGGTTCCTGCCAATCCGATTTGCAACAAACCGTCGCGTGTATATTTCTCGTAGTAGTTACCCTCGAGTGTGATCCGGTTGTTGAAGAATCCGAGGTCGAGTCCCACGTTAAACTGACTGGTACGCTCCCATTTCAGATCGGCATTGGCCAGTTGTTGGGGCGACAATCCCGCAACGCCCTGATAGGAAGCATCGCCGGTCCAAAGCCCCAGGGCAGCGAAATCGCCAATTCCGTTCTGATTACCGGTCAACCCATAGCTTACCCGCAGTTTCAGATCGCTCAGCTGGTTCACGCTTTTGAGAAATTCTTCATCGATCACCCGCCAGGCAAGTCCCACCGAGGGAAAATAACCCCATTTGCGGTTGGCGCCGAATTTGGAAGAGCCATCTGCCCGAAGGCTTGCCGTAAGCAGGTATCGGTCTCTGAATCCGTAGTTGAATTTTCCGAAGAAGGAGGCCAGTGAATTCTTCGACCAGTTCTGTGTTCCGGTGATAGAGGAAGCAGATGAAATTTGCGTAAAGGAATTATTGGCAAATCCTCTTCCTTCCAGATAAGTCCGTTTGTACACATTCTCCTGCAGGGTATTACCCAGCACCACAGCCAGACTATGGTTATCACCTATTCGGGGCTTGTAGGTGAGGGTTTGTTCATTGACCCAGCTGGTATTTTGCGAGATGCTGGAAGTGGCGAGGCCACTCGGGCTACCGGCGATCAGATAATTATTCCAGTATTCTGATTCGTCGTAGTTGTTATAATCGATGCCCAGGCTGGTGCGAAAAACGAGTCCGGGTGCCAGTTCCGCATCGGCATAGAGATTGCCGATATAACGCAAACTGATGGAGTTGACATCATAGTATTTGATCAGCAGGGTGAGGTTGTCGAAGCCGGCGCGCCCCACGAGTTCCCCCGCATCATTATAGGGCGACAGATAGGTGGGGGTATGCAGCGCTGCCTGCAGCAAACCGCCCTGAGGACCATCACCCGCGCGAGCCTGATTGCGGAAAGTGCGGCTCAGCGTATTACTAACACCCACCTGTACACGAGAACCCACTTTCTGGTCGAGGTTAACCTTCAGGCTGGCCCGATCAAAACTGATGGGACGCAGGATGGATTCCTGTTTATTATAACCGCCGCCAATATAGTAGCGCGTACCCTTGGTTCCGCCCGAAACGGATAGATCATAGCTCTGCAGGCGGGCCGTGCGGAAAGCCTCGGAAAGACGATCATAGGTTTGTTGTTCTTCCGGAAGCCCGCGACCGGGTTGTCCGCCGATCACTTCGCTAACGGGACGGAAGGGGCGGTTTTCCCAGGTACGGTTGAGCGAGGGATTATCCTTCCCGGTATTCACCCACCATTCATTCACCAGGGTGGCGTGCTCCGGACCGGTGGTCAGCTCCCAGAGTTTGGGGGCCCAGGCCCAGCCATTGGTTATATCAACATTCACCTTGGCGGGTTGTGAATAGGATCCGCGCTTGGTTGTGACAATCACCACACCATTGGCACCGCGTGAACCGTAAAGGGCAGTTGCTTCCGCATCTTTCAGAATTTCGATGGTGGCGATATCGTTCGGGTTGATATCTGCAATGGGAGAAGTGGCTTTACCACCGGTGTTGAGGGTTTGCAAACTGGAACTGTTCACAAATACTCCATCAATAATAAAGAGCGGCGTATTATCGGCATTGATGGAAGTGGCTCCGCGCAAACGGATATTCACCGCTTCACCCGGTACGCCGGTACTGGAAGTGATTTGCACACCCGGGGCCTTGCCCTGGAGCTGCCCGTCAAATCCACCCGTGGGAATGTTCTTGGTTTCAGAGGGATTGATCTTACTGACAGATCCGATCAGATCCTTTCTCTTTTGAGTACCATAACCTACCACCACCACTTCATCGAGCTGGCGATTGGTGGGTTGGAGCGTTATTCTCACCGGGTTATCGCCATCCACCACAATTTCTCTTTCCTGGTAGCCCACCATCGTAATCAGCAGGCGTTGTTTGCCGGAACGGGCAGGCAGTTCAAAACGGCCATCCTTATCGGTCACCAGTTCGAGATTTGCATTCTTGTGCAGAATGGTGGCACCCGGCAGCGGAGCACCGCTGAGGGCATCGGTAACGATACCGGATCGGGTATCATTTTGCGCAGACACAACAATAGATTGCAGGCCGAGTAACAGGCACAGGGATGTTACCCGAAGAATATTCTTCATTGTTCAATATTTACAGAGTGATGTATGGGGAAGTAACAGCAGGTAACCGGACATCAGCCAACCACCGACCGATGCCGGTTAGGCCATACTGTTTGTCAAATCTGTTCGAGGCAGGAAATCGTTAGCAACAGCAGCAACAACAGGTTGCAGAGCAGGTGTAGATATAATGGAGAACCACCTTGTTCCTGCGCGCAGCAGGGAAGCATAACTGTTTCATCTCTGTTGACATTTAATTAAAAACGCGGGTGATGCTGGTGGTTAACATCCTGATTCCGCTTTAGTCTATCTGTTTAGTAGACAAAACAAATACATTTTTTTTAAACCTCCTAATAAATTCAAAAAAAATTTCGACGAAATGGTTATAAAGCCCGCCGGTAGCGGATTTCAGTGGCTTTGGCTGAGGCCCCGGAGGGGGAAATATTGTAAGATACGATCACCAGCTCCTCGCCCTCGAAGTGCATATCGGTGCGCCAGCCCCAATAATGCGGGGGCTGTTGGTGGTCGGGATAGGAACCCAGCACTTCAAAGTCCTGATCATTGCTGTTCCCCTTTAAAAACATGATAGCCGTACTCATATGAAAGGAGTCTGCCCAGGCCACCTGAAACTGGTTGGATTGCAAATCGAAGCCGATCAGATAAATGCCTTCAACAGCACGATCCTTAAACGCAGTCCGATAACGGTGCATCAGGAATCGACCTTCCAGCACCGATTCAATATTGCCTTCAATAGGCGATTCATCGGCCAGCACATCTGCTTCAAACCATACACGGCTGATGCCTTTCCATTGGCCAACAAAATTCTGCAGTTCCTGATGTTTGCCTCTTTCCAGAGAAGCAGCAAAGCTCATTTTTTCCATACTTTAAGATAGTTCATAATCAATTTCGGCCATATTAAAATCAAACAACATGTGGGGGATTTCTGTCAGTTTTCCCTGATATTTACGAAACGTTTAACCAAACCCTTCAATAAACGAACATTGAACGAATCATGAAGCAAGTAAAAACCCTGTTAGTAGCCGCATTGAGTCTCTGGAGTCTGGCGGGATTCAGTCAGAAATCCTTTAAGTTACCCTATGTTATGCACTCGCATAACGATTATGAACAACCGATTCCGTTCTGGACTGCCTATTATGCCGGAGCCGGATCCATTGAGGCTGATATTTATCTCGAGTATGGTGATATACTGGTGGCGCACGACCGGGAAGATATCCATCCCTCCCGCAGCCTGCGATCGCTTTATCTGGATCCCATTCAAAGCTTACTCAAAAAACATAATGGATGGCTTTCCGCGGATACCAGCTACAAGCTGCAACTGCTGATCGATCTGAAATCGCCCACCAATCCCTGTATCGATTCATTGGTGGCAATACTGGAGCGCTATCCCGATATTATCAGGAGCAAACAAATTCAGATCGTATTGTCTGGCAGTCGCCCCAAACCCGAAGACTTTCACCGATACCCCGAGTATATTCTGTACGACGGGCGTCCTGACGAAGTATACCCTGCAAACATTTCTCATCGGGTGCCCATAATTAGTGAAAGCTTCCGCTCCATCACTAAATGGAATGGCTACGGAGTGCTGACAGCGGCCGATAAGGAAAAATTGGTCAAGATCATTAATGAAACCCATGCCAAGGGAAAGAAAATCCGTTTCTGGGGTGCCCCCGATTTCATCAATGCATGGTATGAGCTCGGCAAACTGGGAATTGATTTCATGAACACCGACAACCTGCATGAGCTCTCCAAATTCATGGCGCGTTTTCAGCAAACCAGCTTCCGGAACACTGCAAACGCAGGAGCAATTTACAAGCCGACCTACAAATCAGACGGAAGTAAAAAGCCTGCGAAAAATGTAATTCTGCTGATCGGCGACGGAATGGGATTAGCGCATATCCATGCGGGTTATACCGGAAACTTCGCCAATTTGAATCTTTATAATTTCAAAAACATCGGAGTATCCAAAACCCATGCCTATGATGCATATATTACCGATTCTGCGCCGGGAAGCTCCGCTTTTTCTACCGGCGTGAAGACCAATAACCGCGCAATCGGGGTAGATCATACCGGTGCTGCCGTGCCCCTGTTGCCGGTATTCATGAAGGAAAAAGGAAAGAAAAATATCATTGTTGCCACCGGCGATATAACGGATGCGACCCCGGCAGACTTCTATGCCCACCAGTCGGAGCGTAACAGCAACCTGGCCATTGTACGGGATCTCGCCAATGAGCCCATCGATCTGCTGATCGGCGCTCCCAGCAAAGGAGAGGAAGAAATTATCCGGGAAATGCCTCAGTATAAAATTGCGCACTCCATCACCGAACTGCCGGAAGGAACCAACGATCGCTGGGTGGTGCTGGATAAAAAGGCCGGTCTCTCCATGCCGAAAGGACGCGGAACCTGGGCAGTGGATGCCTTCAAACGCTCCATTCAGTATGCATCAAAAAACAAAAACGGATTTTTCATGATGCAGGAAGGCACCCAGATTGACGATGGCGCTCATGGTAATAACATGACCCATGTTGTGACTGAAATGATCGACTTCGATCAGGTTATCAGAGCGGCTCTGGAATTCGCCGATCAGGATGGTGAAACCCTGGTAATCGTAACAGCCGATCATGAAACCGGGGGGCTGACCCTGGTGAACGGGGATCTCGCAACCGGGCAGGTAAGCGGACATTTCTCCACTAAAGATCATACTGCCACTCCGGTGCTGGTATGGGCTTATGGTCCCCGCTCCTATCTCTTCAATGGCGTGTATGAAAATACTGCCATCAACCAGAAGATCAAGGCGGCCGTAACCAGGTAGTGATAAAGCAATAACAATAACAAAGAATGGCAGCCAATGGTCTGCCATTCTTGTATTATAGATCCTCCTCGTCCGCCTTGTCTCCTTTGTCTCCTTCGTCCCCCTTGTCCCCTTCGCCTCCCTTGTCCCCTTCGTCCCCCTTGTCCCCTTCGCCTCCCTTGTCCCCTTCGTCACCTTCGTCCCCTTCGTCTCCCTTCTCCCTTCTCCTATATCTTAAAGAATATCTTCTTCTGAAACAGCCAGTAACAAAGCGCCCAGTAAAGAAACCAGCTTACCAGGGCGGAAAGCATGGCCTGGGGAACAAAAATATGCACCAC
>DATCJQ010000501.1:0-1514 GCA_036562745.1 Flavihumibacter sp. | reverse complement strand
GCCAGCAGAATCACGCCGAAGAACTTACGAATGGCAAGCAGTCCGGCCTGCCCGATCAGCTTTTCGATATAATTGAGCGACTTCAGTACAAAATAAACCACCACCAGGTTTAAGAGGATACCCAGTGCCACGGTCCATACCGGATAGTTGGCCTGCAGTGATATAATGGTGGTCAGCGTACCCGATCCTGCAATCAGGGGGAAGGCAATCGGCACGAGGGTGCCCGATTTCGGATCGCCATCGCTTTTGAAAAACTCGATGCCCAGCACCATTTCCAGGCCGAGTATAAAGATTACGATGGAACCACCCACGGCGAAGGAGCCCACATCCACACCAAGAATGCCCAGAAATCGCTCACCCACCAGCAAGAATAGGATCATCAGCGCCCCTGAGATAATGGTGGCCCGGAACTCACGGATCTCGCCCATTTTCGTTTTCAATGAAATCAGGAGCGGAATGGATCCGAGAATATCAATTACCGCAAACAGGGTGAATGTCACCGTAAGCAGTTCGTCCAGATTGATGGTCATGGTTTACCAGGTTTCAGCGAGTGGAAAGATTGGTTTACGCGCCAATATTAAGCAAGATTTAGGTATCTGCCACCTGAGGGGTATCCGAACTTTCCCCGGAGCGCAATTGACGCATGGCGGCACGCCAGAAGGGTCCCACCGGCAGACTGCTGATCAGGAGCAATTCCTCCGCCAGCCAGGTATTGTTATCGAGGAAACGAAAGATGCGCCGCGCCGAATTCCGCTTAAACAAACGTGTAAAAATATCGGCACCACTTATTTCCTTATGGGCCAGCACATCCAGCAATACCGAATCATAAAACAGGAACCTACCCTCGTGGGTCCGATCCACCGGTCGCGGATGCCCGTAGTTCAGCATGGAGTATAAAATCGCCGCACTGTTGCGCTGGATAAACTGGAAAGTGTAGCCGCTCGAGGGCTTGGTCTGTCCGCCCGCTGTACCGATATTGATGATATTACCATCACCCGCGGGAAAAGGATTGCTGCTCATGGGAATCACTCCCTTTTCTTTTTGCGTGACCGAATAATGTTTCAATTGCAACTGGTCGCGCAGATACCCCTCCAATCCCCCTTCATACTCTTCATCCGTCAACAGTTCCTTATTAAAAACAGTATACTCCACCAGCGCCTTGTGTTCGTCTATCGGCATCGTATAAACGAAGGAAGCGCCACGCTCCTGATCAATCCGGAAATCCATGAGGGTGCATGCCGACGCATCGAAAAAAGGCTGCTCCGTTTCCACAAACCATCCTTTGAATTGCTGCAGAAAATCGTGCTTACCGGGCTCCTTGCGGGGTCCTTCGAAAGGGATGGAATTGAACAGGAATTTTTTCGCAAAATAGGTCTCATTATTCTCCAGCACCAGTTTGGCGCCCTCATCCAGGCTTTGAATCGATTTCACGGGCTCAAACAGCAGCTGCACATTGGATTGACGCTTCAGCAGGTCGAGACAGTAACTATAAAAATCGATAGCCCGGATCATCT
>DATCJQ010000499.1:0-13772 GCA_036562745.1 Flavihumibacter sp. | reverse complement strand
GAACTGAGGACACTATTCTTTACGCCGCCGCATTCGATGCCAACGGTGGTGTATTCGAACCGCTGTTCGGTGCGGAAGACGCAATTATTTCGGATGAGCTGAACCATGCATCCATTATCGATGGTGTGCGTTTGTGTAAAGCCCAGCGTTTCCGCTACAAGCATAATAACATGGAGGATCTGGAAGAGCAGCTTAAAGCCGCCGCCGGAGCCCGCAGCCGTATCATCGTAACCGATGGTTCCTTCAGCATGGATGGTACCATCGCACAACTCGATAAGATTTGCGACCTGGCCGATAAATATGATGCCATTGTGATGATCGACGAGTGCCATTCCTCCGGTTTCCTTGGCAAAACCGGCAGGGGAACCCACGAATACAGAGGCGTGATGGGCAGAATTGATATTATCACCGGCACACTTGGAAAAGCCCTCGGCGGTGCTTCCGGAGGTTTCACCAGTGGCCGTAAAGAAGTGATTGAAATGCTTCGCCAACGCAGCCGCCCCTATCTTTTCAGTAACACCGTGGCTCCTTCCATCGTGGGGGCTTCACTGGCCGTTCTAAATATGCTGAGCGAAACCACCGAGCTGCGCGATCGCCTCGAATACAATACCAGGTACTTCCGCGAAAAAATGACGGCCGCCGGATTTGATATCAAACCTGGCGACCATCCGATTGTACCGATCATGTTATATGATGCGGTTATCGCACAGCAATTCGCAGCCCGTTTGCTGGATGAGGGAGTTTATGTGATCGGCTTCTTCTTCCCGGTTGTTCCCAAGGGACAGGCGCGTATTCGCGTTCAGCTCAGTGCCGCCCATAAACAGGAACACCTCGACAAAGCCATCGCCGCCTTCACCAAGGTAGGCAAGGAGCTGGGCGTGATTAAATAAGCCTTGTTTCATCGCGATATTATTTCATCGCGATATTATTTCATCGCGATCATGCTGATTTCAACGTTCACGCCTCTGGGCAGACCTTTCACAGCCACCGTTTCCCGGGCAGGATAATCCCCCTCGAAATAGCGTCCATACACTTCATTCACGAGTGGAAAATGGGCCATATCGCTCAGGAAAATGGTGGTCTTAACCACATCAGAAAATTTGAAACCTGCAGTATCGAGTACGGACTGCAGGTTTTTCATTACCTGTTCCGCCTCACCGCTAACATCTGTTGCCTCAATTGAATTGGTAGCCGGATTGATGGGAACCTGTCCGGAAATAAAAAGCATATTGCCTTTTTGTACTGCCTGACTATAGGGACCAATAGGCGCAGGTGCCTGGTCGGTTTTGATGATTATTTTTTCCATTTGGTAAAAATAAATGCTTTGTACTTTTGATTATGTTACAGGACCCAATTAAAGTGGCCATTCTCTCAACGCAAAGGCAGGATTTATTCCCCCAAAATTGTCAGGAACCGGTGGAGTTGAGCTGGTTCGACCAATTCGACCCCTTTGTTGAAAAGAGGGCTGATCTCTATATCGATCTCGATTTCAACGGATCGCCCGAAAGAGCAGCGCGCCTGAAAAAATTGCAGCCCGCCATCGTGGCCGTGAACGCCGTATCCCATACCTGTGCGGAACTGCCCGAGGGATTTATTCGTATTAACGGTTGGCCGGGTTTTACTCACCCCGAAATTATGGAGATGGCTTGGGGCTTCGCAGAACTTCCGGCGGTATTTCAACGCTTCCTCGATGCATGCGGTAAAAAATGCCTGCGGGTACCGGATACAGTCGGAATGGTTAGACCTCGTGTGCTGGCAATGATCATTAATGAAGCATGGCTTGCCATTGAAGAGAAAGTGAGTACACCGGCGGAAATAGATATTGCCATGAAACTGGGCACCAATTATCCGTTAGGTCCAATGGAATGGACTTCATTAATCGGACGAAAACCGATTCTGGATCTCCTTAACAAACTTTCTGAACAGGATACTGCCTATACCCCGGCAAAACTTCTTATGCAGGCTGATGCAGAATAATCAGCTCATTTACTAGGGTGAGTGGGTAGAAACGATCCTTGGGTATTGAATCATATTAATGGAAAAGAGTAGTAGAAAAGGAATGGACTATATATTAAATATTGATACATCTCTGGAGTCGGCGAGGATATGTCTTGGTTTAAATGGCGAGCTGATTGCAGGAGAAACCAATCCGGCACAGCAGGATCATGCCGCATGGCTGCAACCCACCTTGCAGGGGTTGCTGAAAGATGCAGGGGTAACGGTGAAAGACCTGAAAGCGGTGGCCGTTGTTGCTGGTCCGGGTTCCTATACGGGATTACGTGTTGGACTCGCCAGTGCAAAGGGACTATGTTACGCTCTCAATATTCCGTTGATCTGCATGGATGGCTTAGAGTTGATGGCGCGATCCTTTTATTCAGGTTATACTGGCGGAGATTCGGTGGGAGGCAATACTTCTATAGAGAATAGTGCCCCAACCTTGCTTCCGCCAAAAACTGATCTGCTGGTTTGCCCAATGGTAGACGCACGCAGGATGGAAGTATTCACGGCCTTATATAATTCATCAATAGAAGCCCTGTTAAAACCTCAGGCATTGATACTCGAAGCAGACAGTTTCGACCAATGGATTAAAAAACATGCTATTTGTTTTATCGGAAACGGCGCGAAGAAATATAAAGACATGTTAAAATCTGCAAATGCTCTCTTTATAGAATGGCAGGTAAAAATGGAGGATATCGTTGCTCTAAGCGCTCAAATGTTCTCCCATCACGCATTTGCTGATCTTGCTTATTCCGAGCCCCTGTACATAAAAGATTTTTATCTCCCCGGAAAAGCCAAATCCTGATGTATTTTAAATAATTGCTATGTAAATTTGCTTGTTAAGGTTAAGGCTATACTTAGAAATTTTTAAACCACATCTGAGACATGAACACAGTAGCAGGAAATTTTCTAATGGTAAATGAGGTAGAAGGCGCTGAAATGAAAGTAGATTTTTTACACGTAAAAAAGGCGGCACTCACACTCAGAGCAATGAATCACAAATTGCGTCAGCAGATTATGAAGTTGCTGGAAGAGAACGAGAAACTCACCGTTACCGAAATCTATGTTCGGTTACGTCTGGAGCAATCTGTAGCTTCTCAGCACCTGGCTATTCTGCGCAGAGCAGGTATCGTGAAAACTGAACGTGACGGCAAATTCATCTATTATCGACTGAATGAGCCCCGGATCATCGAGATCAGCCGTTGTGTTGAAGACATTATCAGCTAAACCCTTTCTTAATGTATCTCTGAGGCGGGATTCCAAAACGGATCCCGCCTCTTTTTTTAAATTTGCCACATGCAAATCAACTTGATCAGTCCCGAACAGCTTTGGGCAAAAATGAAATCAGAGGATCTATTATTAGTAGATACAAGGAACGCAGCGGTTTTTGGTAATTCTTTTGTCCCCGGTTCGGTGAGTGTGGGCGATTCAGGCAAATACGATAAATGGATCAGTGAAGAGCTGAAACCATCCATTATGGTTGTTATCACCGATGCAGGCCAGGAAGAAGCCGGTTTTCTGCGCTTCTCACAACTGGTAGCAGCCCAATCGCTCTGGGCACTGGAAGGCGGATATCCGGCCTGGACAAAAGCCGGACTTCCCATCGATATGATCATTACCGTAGAAGCCGATGAATTGGCGCTTGATCTCCCTCACGATTCCGCTTTGCAACTGATCGATGTCCGTGGAGAAGAAGAATTCGAATCCGCCCATGTAGCCGGGGCAGAGCATATTCCCCTCGCAGAACTGATTGACCTGGTGACCATCGCAAATTTTGATGAAGACCAAAATCTTTACCTCTACTGCGAAGGCGGACAACGCAGCTTCCTCGGCGCCAGTCTGATCAAACGGCAGGGTACCCATAATCTGCGCGTCGTTGAAGGGGGATTTGATGCTATCCAGTCTCAGCCCTCCATCAAAATCACACAGAAACCAAGCCATTCCTGATCGCAAAGGTTACCAGTCCCACCCTGGTCTTTAACCGAAGTTTATCGAACAGGGTATCACGGTAACCATCGATGGTCCGGGGACTGAGATACATTTTACTGGCAATTTCCTTATAGGTCATTTCGGTACAGGCGTACCGGAGGAACTCGATTTCCCGGTCGTTCAGCACGGCAACGGGATTGCGATATTCCGCAGCCTCGTGATCCTCGTATTGGTTGATGGTATGGATCAGTCTGCCTGTCACCAGTTCGGAATAATAATAGCCTTTCTGCATAAGGGCAACCATGGCTGCATTCAGGTCCTCCGGTTCGCAATATTTCATGATATAACCCCGCACCCCGGCTTTGAACATCCGGATGATGGCATTTTCGGTGTCGTACATCGAAAGGGCGAGTGTTCGGATTTCAGGATAACATCGCTTTAGCCAGCTGGTTGTGGCATAGCCATCCATCTCCGGCATATTCACATCCATCAGCACCAGGTCGGGCAGGTTCGAAGGATTGAGCCGATCGATGAATTCTTTACCATTCGATGCTTCAAACATTACTTCGAAGCCATCAAAACTTTGTACAGTTGCGGCCAGGCCGTTGCGTAACAACACATGGTCATCCACCAACACCACTTTGTAATTCTGTTTCATCGTAGATAGTTTTGGAATGAGAAATGGGGCACAGAATTGTCCGGTTGTGGTTCAACAGGAAACAGGAGTGGCAGGGCTACTATCGGTGTATTATTTTAGTCCGTCGCGATACGGGTAATATTCTTCCATCGGTGCAGCAGAGGTATCAAACCAGTATTCGATATATTCTGGTTTCCAGGTTTTTTTCCATCGTCGGTGACTCCATAACCACATATCGGGGTAGCGCTGAATGGTCCCTTCGAGGAAATCGCGGTATCGGCGGGTCAGTTCTCCCTCGGGCAGAGATTTGGGTTCTTCCGTCGCAATCTCAACGTGCAGGTAATAATATCCTCTTTTCTTTTTTGAAATCGAAACAAAAGCCACCGGGATATTACCGGCGCGGGCACCTTTTTCTGGTCCGGGTATAAACGGTGTGGGCTGGCCGAAAAGATTCATCCAGTAGGCTTGATGAACCCTGGAAGGCACCTGGTCGGCGATCAACCCAATCAGATACTGGGTATCTCTCCAGGGCAACATGCTTCTTTTCATGTTGGTGGCGGGCAGGAGGATGGTGCCGGTCTTACTGCGCAGCTTCCGGAACAGGCGATCCATGGCCTTGTTTTTCAGCGGCATATATACACCCAGCAGCGGATGTTTGCAATAATAACCGTAGGCAAGATTGCCCAGTTCCCAGTTGAAATTATGTCCCATATGGACCTGGCATTTCAGCCCTTTATCATACAATTCATTGAACTTGTAAAATTCCCCCTGCATCCGCTCGGTGATAAATTTCTTACCGGCAGATATCAGTTTGATCATTTCGATAAACGTATCGACAAAATTGCGCTGGAAGGAGCGGCGGATGGCCGTTCTTTCCTTTTCGCTCCGATCGGGAAAAGCAAGCCGCAAATTGGAATTGATCTCTTTCCGGCGATACCCTCCCAGTTCAAAAACCAGCCAGCCCAGCAGATCGCCGATCGCGTACAGCGCGCGAAGCGGCAGCAGGGAAACCAGGTAGAGAAATCCATAAATCAAATAGTACATCTGCCAGGCAATTTTTACAAAAATAACAGCCTCCCCCGCCTGTGCCAAGTCCGGAGGGGGGAGAAAAACACGGTAAATTTCACCGATCGAAGCACCCGTTTTGACTGCTATAGCACAATATTTTGCAGAATCGGGCTTTTTTCCGGGAAATCGGTGTTGTAGTGCAAACCCCGACTTTCTTTTCTGAGCTGGGCTCCCTTTACAATCAGGTAGGCTACCGTAATCATATTGCGCAACTCGCCGAGCTGGGGTGATACCGTAGTGCTCACGTAGAGTTTTTCGGTTTCTTCCCAAAGCAGATCCAGTCTTCTCATCGCGCGTTGCAGACGGACATTGGTACGAACAATGCCCACATAATCGCTCATAAGGAGCTGTAACTCCTTCAGACTTTGCGTGATCAGGATCATCTCCTTCGGATCTGTGGTTCCCGCCGTGCTCCAGTCTGGAATCAGGGAGGGATCAATCGGCTGCCCGGGATCCTCCGATGAAGCCACAAAGGCGCGGTGACCGAATACCATGGCTTCGAGCAGGGAATTGCTGGCCAGACGGTTGGCACCGTGTAATCCGGTGGAAGCGCATTCTCCCGCTGCATACAGGTTGCGAATGGAGGTACGTCCCCATTCGTCCGTTTTGATTCCGCCGCAGCTGTAGTGTGCTGCCGGGGCAACGGGTATCATGTCCCTGGTGATATCAATCCCGATAGACAGGCATTTATTGTAAATATTGGGGAAATGATGGATAAACTTTTCCTTATCAAAATGGCGGCAGTCGAGATAAACATGTTCGGTACCGGTGATCTTCATCTCTGAATCAATGGCACGGGCGACGATATCCCTCGGCGCCAGATCCCTGCGCTCATCATATTTCTCCATGAATGCCACTCCCTGTTTATTGCGGAGGATACCGCCATCGCCTCGTACTGCTTCCGTAATCAGAAATGCCTGTCCGCGCACTCCCGGCTCATAAAGGGCAGTGGGATGAAATTGGATGAACTCCATGTTCTCGATTCTTCCCTTGGCGCGATAAACCATGGCCAGTCCGTCGCCAGTGGCAATAGAGGGATTGGTTGTGGACCGGTACACCTGTCCGTTTCCACCTGTGGCAAGCAGGGTGGTGCCCGCCAGAATTTTTTCGATTCGGTTATTACTTGTGTTCAATGCGTATACGCCAAAACACTGGATATCGGGGGTGGCTTTGGTAACCAGATAACCCAGGTGGTGTTGTGTAATAAGATCAATCACAAACCAGTGTTTGTGAAACTCGATATTGCCGTACTGTTTGACCTTTTCTATCAGGGCACGTTCCAGTTCCTTGCCGGTAACATCCTTATGGTGCAGAATACGGTATTCACTGTGACCGCCTTCCATGCCCAACGCATAGTCGCCATCGGCATCCTTGTCGAAATTGGCCCCCCAGTTAATCAGTTCCTTGATTCTTTCCACGCCCTCCTTCACCACGATCTCCACCACTTTTTCGTTGCAGAGTCCGTCCCCGGCAATCAGGGTATCGTTGATATGTTTTTCGAAGCTGTCGTTTTCAAAATCGGTTACTCCCGCTACTCCTCCCTGCGCATATTTGGTATTGGTTTCATCAGCCGCTGCTTTGGTAACAACGGTGATTTTCTTGTCGGGGAATCGTTCAGCCATTTTCAGGGCATAGGTCAATCCGGCAATACCGGATCCGATCACTAAAAAATCTGTTTGCATCATGAAATGCGTGCGATTGAATGAATAATAAATAATTGCGCCAAACCATAACTCACCATAATAGCAACACCTGCGAGGGGAAATGGTTGTACGAACTTATTGATGGCCAGTAAACTGTCTGATACCACAAATAGGATGGCACCCGGTACAAGCAGCGAAGACCTTCTTTCTGTGTCCACCTGTATTGCGAGCAGCAGCATACCTGCAATGGTGAGCGCATAAACCAGTACGGGAATCTTTAATCCATTATCCATATGCTGAAACAGCCAGTAGATAAGAAGTATCACATAGATCACGATACCAATGATCCATCCGGTTTTTCTGCGAACCGGTTTATCCCGGTCAATTAATTGCCGGAAAATCACGATATAAAAAACATGCGCCAGGAGGAAGGAGGCCAATCCTGCCATGAAATACCCGCTGCCTTGCTGCATCAGGAACAGATCGCCCAGCCAGGATGCGACAATTGCCAGGTAAACCAGCCAGCGGTTGGACTGTTTGGGAGCGTTCACCACATAGTAGAGCAGCAATGCGGGCATTAGCTGCGATTTGGAGGAAGAGCGAATCAAATCCGATTCAATGACAATGGCCAGCAGGTGTACTGCCAGTATGAACAGGTAGTACGCCAGTGCAAAGGGATTGTATGCCGACTGTCTGACCCGGGTCATTTAATAACGAATGGTAATTTCCATCAGTTCAGGAGAATCCAGAGCCTGAACGATATCGCCTTTGAGTATTACAGTTTTTTTGTCAGCCGAAATCTCTGCTTTCGGATTGCTGACAGATTTCACTTTCCTCGGAAGTTTGATGGTCAGGTTGTGATTCATACTGCCCATCATAGATAACATTCCTCTTGATTCCTGCATACGGGGATCGTTCACCAGGCTGTCATAACGGGCACGGTTAACCGTTCTGCTGTATTCGCCATTACCGAAGCGGGTATCATAGATAGAGCTTACACGTTCGATGCCCATACTGCCGCCGCCCGGAATGGCAGGTTGATCGGGTTCTTCCTGCTTTCCACCCAGGTTCATCAGCGAATTCCCCATCATGCCCATATCGTTCATAGCCTTGTGCAGTTTATTCGCATCTGCCAGGCTTTTGAACGGATAATCGATGTTGAGCTTAAAGATGTTTTCGTTCATGTTCATCTGCAAATGCATCTTGCCTTCGCGGAGCACTGCGCGGTTTTCGGCAGAAATATCGCGGGCGGTGTCTATCAGGTCCTTCATCAAAATAACCGTATCGGTGGCGCGGTTGAGACCTTCGTTGGCCAGGTCCTCTTCCGAAGCAAATCCTTTAAGGAGTTCGAACAGCTGACCCATATCCGTGTTCATGGCCAGACGACCTGATCCGTCCTCCCGGATATCTACTTCCTCTTCTATCTGGATACAGGCCATAAAGCAAATTGCAATCAGGCAGGCCAACAAAGTCTTATAACTGGTCATGTAAATTTTAGTTTATTGTTTGTACTGAATAATGGAGGGTCAAATTAATCGTTTCCCCGGGGTTTAGCGTCAGCAGTCCGATTTTATTATTAAAACAGTTCGGCGCAGAACTCAGGTTTTCGATGGCAATGCTTTTCCGGGCAGGCGGCGTATACAATTGCAGGTAGGGATAGTGTTCGTCGGTATGAAAGCGTATGGACAATCCCAGGGCCGGGTTAGACAGCTCACAAACCGGCTGATCTGCCGTAGGATCCACAAGGAAACAGTTGTCGAGTTGCGTATCGCCAAATCGTTTCCCGGTGTTGAAATTGTCATAGGGGATGATTGCTCCCGTGGGGATCAGCTTTTCGCTGAACTCCAGCATCCCCTTGGAGGGGAAGCGGAGGGTACAGTCATCCACCTTCTCGCCCAGTTGGAAATAGGGATGCCATCCATCCGCAATGGGGATAACCTGATCCGACGCATTCTGCAAAATGGTCTGCACCTGCAGGGTGTTATCGTGCAGCAGGGTGTAACGGATCTGACAGCGATAGGCAAAGGGATAGCCTGGATCTTCGGCCTGGTAATCGTATTCAAACAGGATGGCCGCGAAATAAGCGGTAGTCTCCTGCTCCTTTATGGTAAAATGTTTGTTGAACAACAACCCGTGGATGGCCGATCCGTCGGGGAAACGGTTAGCGAACACATATTCTTTTCCATCCCATTCGTACCGCCCGTTTTCGATACGGCAGGGGAAGGGTGAAAGCTTGCTGCTTTTATAACTCAGGGAAAGATTTTCATGGATATCTCCGATGTTCTGGTAATTATTAATAATGTTTACCGGACCAGATTCCGATTGAACGATGAAGGCGTGCAGCATGGCACCCTGCTCAGGGGCGATGGATACGATCGCACCGGTTTCCTCATCATGCAGGTTAACCAGCGGGATTCCCTCCTGATTCGAATGGGTTATGCGAAATCTCATGCAGCAAAACTACCTAACTTTGCGGCACAATTAAGTTTTATGCGATATCTCTTTGGATGCCTGACTATTTGGATTGGTTTGATGGCCTGCTCGCCCAATAACGTGAAAGAAAATCCGGCGCTCGGAAAATTGCTGGAAGAAGAAAACATGTCGGGGGTTGTGGGTATTTTTCACAACCTGGCCGGCGATTTTGTGTTAAGCGACCGGAAATGGTTTCGCGACAGTGCAGCGATGCCTGGTGCGAGTTTCCATACCGTGCTTACCCTGATTGGCGTTGAAACCGGCCGGATCATGGACAGCAGTGCGACCCTGAATGGCATCACCCTGAACCAGGCTTTTCGCGGAGATTCCCTGTCCTTTTTCCAGGAACTCGCCCGTCGGGTCGGACAGGATACCCTTCAAAGCTGGCTCGACACACTGGGCTATGCACGCCGTTATGATACCCCGAGAATCGCTAAACTCGACAGTTTCTGGATAGATAACAGTTTCCGGGTAACGGCCGATGAGCAGCTCGGCGTGGTTAAAAGGCTTTATTTCGATCAGTTGCCTTTTCAGCGGAGAACCCATGCCATCGTAAGCGATATGATGGTGCAGTCGGTTTCGCAGGATATTAAGGTGGCATATCATATTTCCGAAAATCAGGAACCCAATGGCTCACGGATTGTGTGGGTGCAGGGCTGGAGAGAAAAGGAGAAACATCCTGATTTCTTCGTGATACAACTTCGATCTGAAGATCCGCAGGCCGACATGAAAGCTGCTGCCGCACGTATAATTGACCGCATTTTGGCCGGCTTTTTGCCCTAAATTGCTACAAATCTTTAACCCTTGTTTCGTTTTGAACACCCCTTCTGGTTTTTGGCGGCGGTAGCCCTGCCACTGTTGGCGGCACTCTATTTCTTTGCCGTACGGCAGAAAAAACTGCGCATGGCGAAACTGGGCGATCCATCCTTCATCAATGCATTAGCCCGCAGTTACTCTCCGAAAGCCTACCTGTTTAAAGCGGTGCTGGGGATTTCTGCCCTGGTTATGCTGATCCTGGCATTGGCCAATCCGCAGGTAAAAGGGAAATCCGGACAATTCAACCGTCAGGGCCTCGACGTGATACTGATCATGGACGTGAGCAAGAGTATGCTGGCCGAGGATCTGAAGCCGAATCGACTCGAACGGGCCCGGCAGTTAATGAGCTTGCTGATCGACCGGCTCTCCGATAACAGGCTGGGTTTAATCTGGTTCGCCGGAAGGGCTTATCTGCAAATGCCGCTTACCACCGATTTGTCGGCAGCCAAGCTTTATCTCCAGACGGCTGGTCCGGATGCGGTTCCCACTCAGGGCACCGTAATTGGCGAAGCGCTGAAGCTCGCAGGTACTGCATTTAATACCCAGGAAAACAAATACAAGGCAATCATCCTGATTTCCGATGGAGAGGATCATGATCCCGAAGCGCTGGAAGTGGTAAAACGCCTGGTGCAGTCAGGTGTAATGATCAATACCGTGGGCGTGGGATCACCCGAAGGTTCCTCTATTTACGATCCTGCAACGGGTACGGTGAAGAAGGATGCGGCAGGTAATACGGTTATCAGCAAGCTGAATGAGGAACAACTGCGTTCCCTGGCGCTTCAGGGCAATGGTACCTACGTGTTTTTGCAGGATCCGGGCGCTGCGGCGGCAACCCTCAAAGAACAGCTCGACACCATTGAGAAAAAACAGCTGGAGGACGCCAATACGATTCAATACAACAGCTATTTCTATTGGTTTCTTATTCTGGCGCTGGGATTCCTGGCGGCTGAAATCTTTATTAGTGAACGGAAAACTTCCATAGCATGAGACCATTTGCAGTAATGTTTGTGCTGGCAATGTGCTCGCTTCCGGCAATGGCGCAGAATGCACTGATCAGTGAAGGGAACAAATATTTCCGCGAGGGAGATCTCGATAAGGCTATTTCTCTTTATGAGGAAGCGCTGAAATCGAATCCGAAGGATCTAACGGCACTGTATAACCGAGCTAATGCGTTGGCCAAAAAAGGCGATAAGGAAGCCGCCATGGAAGGCTATGAGAAGATTATTCGCGAGGCAAAGGATCCCGCCATACTGGAGAAAGCATACTACGATAAAGGCGTGCTTCACCAGCAACAGCAGCAACTGGATGAAAGTATATTGTCGTGGATGGAATCGCTGAAGCTGGATCCCAACGATCAGCAGGCCCGCGAAAATCTGCAGAAAGCCTTGAAGGAAAAACAGCAACAGCAGCAACAGCAGGAGAAAGACCAAAAAGAGCAGGATAAAAAAGAAAACAAAGAAGATAAGGATCAGCAAAAACCCAAACCGCAAAACAGCAAACTGAACCAGAAACAGGTGGAACAGTTGCTGAAAGCACTGGAGCAGAAGGAAAAAGAAGTGCAGAAAAAAATGCAACAGCGGTCAGGCAGCCCATCACGGCCTGAAAAAGACTGGTAAGAGCCTGCACAGCGACTTATCTTTGCAAAAAATCGGAAGCATGGAATTTTACAGCGAATCGCTGACTCAATATAAACGATTAATCACCAGGGAAGTACGAATAGGAGATTTGTTGTTGGGGAATGGTCATCCCATCCGGATACAAACCATGACCACCACCGATACCATGGATGTGGCGGCGACGGTGGCTCAGACGATTCGTTGTATTGAAGCCGGTGCCGAAATGGTTCGTATCACAGCGCCCAGCAAAAGAGAAGCTGAACAGCTCGAATTGATCAAGGCGGAACTCAAGCGCCAGGGCTATAATACCCCGCTGATTGCCGATATTCATTTTACTCCCAATGCCGCGGAAATCGCTGCCCGACTGATCGAGAAAGTGCGGGTGAATCCGGGCAACTACGTCGATAAGAAAAAGTTCGAACAGATCGACTATACCGATGCGGAATATGCCGAGGAAATTGAAAGAATCCGCGATCGGTTCCGCCCGCTGGTAAAAATCTGCAAGGAATATGGAACAGCCATGCGAATTGGTACGAATCACGGTTCTTTAAGCGATCGTATCATGAGTCGCTATGGTGATACCCCCATGGGTATGGTGGAAAGTGCGATGGAATTTCTTCGCATCTCGCGTGATGAAAATTATCACAACATCGTGCTCAGCATGAAGTCGTCCAACCCCCTGGTGATGGTACAGGCCTATCGCCTGCTGATACAAACCATGCAGCTCGAGTTTGGTGAAATCTATCCGCTGCATCTGGGTGTAACGGAGGCCGGCGACGGTGAGGATGGAAGAATTAAATCTGCCATCGGTATTGGAACCCTGCTCGAAGACGGTATTGGGGATACAATTCGGGTGTCGCTGACGGAGGATCCTGAATTTGAAATTCCGGTTTGCCGCGACCTGGTTAAACGGTATAATCCGGTTAGCAATGAACTGCCTTCACGTACCCATGGTGCGGTTCCTCCCATCAAAGCGGGTCAGATTGGTTATAATCCCTTTGAATATAAAAGACGTGAAACCCGCGCTGTTGATATTATTGGCGGGAACCAGGTGCCTGTGGTGATTGCCGATCTCAGCAGGCTCGAAAAAATAAGTCCCGGGGATCTCGAAGCCATCGGTTATAGTTATAATGCTTCCATCGATAAATGGACCATCAGTGATGCGGCAGCGGATTTTGTGTTCACCGGTAATAAGAGCCTGGATTTCGCATTGCCCGGCACGCTTAAGGTAATTTGTTATCCGGCTACCTGGGCATTGCAGGAGGATAAGACTAAATATTTCCCCTTGTATCAGGACAGCGGTTTTATTGCTGCATCCGAAAAAAGCGATACCATCAATTTCGTGATGGTGGATTGTTTTAATGATGCCACGCCCGTGAACGATTTTACCTGGCTGGAGGAATTGGCCAGGGATACTACTGTGGTGCTTTGTTTGAGCAGCATGAACAAAAATGCCATGCAATCTGTACGCCGTATGATGATGGAGCTGGAACTTCGTAAAATACAACTACCGGTCATCCTGATTACCGATAGTTACTGGAGCACAGTGGATGAACACCTGATCCATTTCGCAACGGAGACCGGCGCGCTCCT
>DATCJQ010000494.1:0-6771 GCA_036562745.1 Flavihumibacter sp. | reverse complement strand
GTCTCTATCTCAACGATATGAATACGGAAGAAGCAATGCAGGAACTGCTGAAGCGCATGCGTGGTACTAAGAGCAACGAAGAGTTTCTCGCCAGCATGAACGGATAAAAATAATTCAGAGAAGCAGGCCATCAATCTGGGTGGCCAGCTTCCTGTCTTTTTCTGTTATCTTATCGCCCGCGTCGTGGGTGTTTAACCAGATTTCCACTTTGTTATAGACATTACTCCAGCGTGGGTGATGGCTCATTTTCTCCGCCAGCATGGCCACGCGGGTCATGAAGGCAAATGCTTCCGAAAAATCGGTAAAGATGAATTTTCGGTAAAGGCTGTCGGCCTCTTCTTTCCATCCCTGTTTGTAAGGATCCGGTTTCATGGTCAGAGTATTTTGCTTATTAATTCTCCCGCAGTGTGCAGGAGATATTGTTTTTGAATCCGCTGAATATAATCTCCTTAACCGGTTTAAAGCCTACTTTCTGTTGTGAAAGAATCGCTGCTTTATTGATCGCGAGTATAATGGTAACTGCCCTTCTTTTACCAAGGGACAGGGCTTTGTTCATCAGGTATACGGCTGCAAATCCATGAAATCCGTGTCCGCGATGCTCAGGGTGACAATAGCCGTCATAAAGATAGGCTTCGTCTGCTCCCAATTGCAGGGCGTGAACCTTCTCATATTGCGGAGGCATTTCGATTTTCCTGCAGGAAAGCCAGAAATAATAAGCCAGCTCTCCGGTAGATTCCCGGTAAATGCCTATACCTGTTATGTCGGGTTCCTGCAGTCTTTTTTTGAACCTGTTGATCTCTCCTTCCGAAACCCAGGTACCGCTGAGATTTTCCAACAGCTCGGGTGAAAACTCTTTTACAACATATCCGGCTGCCAGTGGCGGGGTTGCTATAGGTGAGTCCAGCTCCCTGGTGAGTATCAGGTAGCGATTGTTATAGTAGCCGAACTTTTCTCCGACTTTTGCAAAAATTAATGTCATAAAGTTGGCTAAGCCATATTGCTTGATGCCGTTCGACAGTTTTTGCGTTGTATTCATATCAGAATATGAGGTGTTCCTTGTTCTTTATTTTTTCATTGGTAAGCTCTACCACCAGTTGAACTCCGTTCAGAGAGCGAATGCCTTCCTGTAAATCGCTGATTAATTCGCGCGAAACTTCATCGCCTTTGATAAGCCAGAGAAAATCGAGGTGTCGGAATTCCGGCAGCAGATACTCTCCATCGTGTTGATTCCTGTACAAATAATGATTTCTAAACCATTGTGGTTCCTTGTGTTCGTAAACCGGAAAAAAATACCGACGACCTTTTTTGATCAGTTGAATTTCCAGATCAATATTGATCCGGAAATTGAATCGAAACTGGTTGTTCAGGTTCCAGCAAAACTGGTAATCCCGAACGGGTGCCACAATGCCGAGAAGATGTGCATCCCCGAAGAAGTCCTCGGCCATTTCGGAGACATCCAGTTTCAGTTTCATAGCGGTTCCTTTTATCAGAATTCTACCGGCGAACTTAATTCTTCTGATTCTCTTTTGTAGACTACAGTAGTTTTATCTCCTTTCTTAAACTTACTTAAAGCCTGCATATATTGTTCAACCGAAGCAATGGGATAATCACCCAGCTTGATGATGATATCTCCCGCTTTCATACCGGCTTTTTGGGCGGCCCTTCCTTCCGACACGCCATCTACGCGCACACCATTTCCGCTGAATGCATAATCGGGCATGATCCCCAGGCTTACCGTGAAGCGTGCTGAGGTACCCATCTGTTGTTCGCGGGTTTTGGTGAAAGCCAGTTTTGGCTGTCCGGCTGTTGACTTAATCACTTTCTGAATTAACTGAACGATTCTGAGTTGTCCGGTGTAATTGATTTTATCTGCGTCGTCGCTGGGTTTGTGATAGTCAGTATGTAAGCCCGTGAAGAAAAACAAAACGGGAATGTCCTTGCGATAAAAGGAAGAATGATCACTGGGTCCGGTGCCGCTGCTATCGTACTTGATATTGAAATAACGGGTATCGCTAATCGAAGAAAAGGTGGACGACCAGGCGGGAGACGTGCCATATCCACCGATGGTGAGCGCTTTACTGCTATCGTTTAGCCGGCCAACCATATCCATGTTTATCATGTAATTTACGGTATTGAGCGGCACGGTGGCATTCTCGGTAAAATATTTTGATCCGAATAGTCCGAGTTCTTCGGCGGAGAAAGCGATAAAGAGATAGTTGAACGTTTTGGATTTGTCTTTTTTCAGTAAGCGGGCCAGTTCTATCAGGGCGGCCGTACCGCTGGCATTGTCGTCGGCGCCGTTGTGCAATCCGGGATTCGCCTGGCGTACCATGGAGTTTCCGTCTTCGCCGTAGCCCAGGTGATCGAAGTGGGCACCCAGGATCACGGTTTGTTGGGCACCGTTATCGAGATAGCCAATCACATTACGACCGGTTCTTTCCAGTTTGGTGAAGGCAGTTTTTAGCTTGATTTCGAGCATATCCGTTTCATCGCTGAAATATTTCTCCGTAACGGTTTTGTCGAGTACCACCACCGGGATGGGAAATTCCTGTCCGCGGAGTTTCGGATTATATCGCTGCGCCGGATCGTTGAAAACCAGGAGGGCCGTGGCGCCTTTATCAGCGGCCTGGCGCACTTTCTCCTGCAGGGCCGCTTCCCGGTCGAAATGCGGATTGTCTTTCTGAGCCTCGAGTTCAGCGCCAAAGTCGAGGAACCAGGGCACTCCTTCTTCTTTCAGGGCGATGGAAGGCATGGCTTCCAGCATCTTTTCCGGAGAAAGGGGATGCACGAAATAATGCTTTTTATCGATTTCGGATCCGTTGATAAAGAGATAGGATCCCCGGGTATAATCTTTTCCGTCGTATATGGGGAAGTACTGGAACCAGCCGTCCTGATCGCCGCGGGGCGTTAGTCCGATGGAAGAGAATTGATTTTTAATGTATTCGCTGGCCTGCTCCTCTCCTTTGGTGCCGGCTCTGCGGCCTTCCAGTTTGTCGTCGGCCAGGAAATAAACATGCTCCTGCAGCCTGGAAACAATCTGCTTTTCCTCTTTTTTAAGGCGTTGGCTATAGGCGGGAAGGGTGCTTACCAGGCCGGCGGCCAGGATTAAACGGGGGAACCAATTCATAATCAATACCTACTTTAAAAACAAAGGTATCATTGCATACGCGAATACCGTGCCGCAAAACGGAATATTAATATTGTTTCAACAATTAAGGGTTGGTGATCTGCCCCAGTTTCCGTTACTTTTGCAGATTGGCCTTTTCGCAAGGAAGGGCAACCAAAAAACTTATGAATGGCTTTACCGCACCTTATCAAGTATGTTTACACGAATGGCACAGATGAAGTGATCAGAAGGGGGAAGAAGATTCATGCCATTGGATACGTAGAGTTGGTGGAATACGACGAACTGTTGGGTTCGGTTACGTTTCGGGTCAAAGACGATAGCTACAGCACTTTCTATAAAGTGTATGTTCAGAAATTTGCTGACCCCAAAGGTCTGTCCGTTCGTTGCAGTTGTCCCTATAACCTCGGCGATATTTGTCGCCATGAAGCTGCTGCATTGATCCAGTTGCAGGAACTGCTGGATAAAAACCTGCTGCAGGCCGAGGAGGTGGAATACGATCAGCGGCACACGGTTATTAAGATGAAGAATATTGATCTTAAAACCATCAAGCTGCTGAGCGGTCCGGATACCTATACCGAAGCCGAACAATATCTGCGCACGAATAAAGCGAATATCGAATCCGCCGCTGATGAAGTGGTGAAAGCTGCCGTGGAGCTGAATGGCAAAACCTACCGGGTGGTGCTGCGGAAAAACGAGGAGCGGAATTTCGACACAAGCTGCGATTATGTAGATACCAGGCATCCGCTTTGTTTGCCCAAGGTGATTGTGTTTCTTCAGTTGCTCAACGCCTATGGTCCGAATTATTTCGATACCATCCGCAATTGGGATAAGGAGAAAAACAAATTGCTGGAAGCCTATGGCTACAGCCTGAACGATGATCTCAAAGGCAAATTTGAATTCGCCTATAAGGAAGGTAAACCCTATCTGCGGGTGCTGGATAGTTCCATTAAACGGATCAATCCCCTGCAGGCAGCGGCACGTCCCAAACCGCAGGAAACCGTAGCCGTGGCGGAAGCTCCCGAAGCGGAAACGGCCGAGGCGGAACCGGGTGCTGCCATGCGCGTGGGGGTGGTTATCAACCTGCATCATAAGACCTATCCCAATTTTACCATTGATGCAGTGCAGGGCGAAACAGAAGAACTGCAACAGAAATTCCTGGGCAAGGTCGAGAAGATCGATCTTTCCAAATATGTGAATCTGGAACTCTATCCCGAGGCGGACCGCCAGTTGATTCCGGCGCTTCGCAGGATGCAGGAATCGGAACTCACCAAATACCTGAACAGGAACTCGCCGTTCAGCGGGATCTGGGAAAATATCATTCATCACGAAAGCGAGGAACTGCCCGCCGAAACCAAGCATCTGGTGGTGGAATACATGCAGCCCAAACTACGGAAACTGCTGAATGATGTGGCTGATAGTCCCTTTGTGTTCCTGCTTCCCTCAGGTAAGCCGTTCAAGACCGAAAACCTGGTTTCTCTGGGCATTGTAACAGAGCCCCTGGTGCCTTATTTCAAGGTGCAGATCAAGGGCCGGCAGTACGAACTGAGTTGCTGGGTCAAGATCAACGGCGCGGAACTTAAGCTCACCGAAAATAAACTGAACAGCAACCTGCTGTTTTTACACAACGATCATATTTACACCTGGCGCAGCGAGGAAGACGTGAATATGGTGGAGACTTTCATGCCGAAGGGTACCATCACCATAGCAAAATCGGTATGGCCGCAGCAGCTGAAACAAATGGTTTTGCCGCTGGCGAAGAAATACCATGTGGAATTCGATCCCGCGCTGATTTCGTCCTACAAAGACGGAGAGCCCGATCGCCGTTTGATGTTGCAGGAAAAGGGTGATTATCTCGTCTTTCAACCGATTTTCTCCTATAAGGGATATGAAACCCGTCCGGGTGATAAGGATGAAATTGTGGTGCCCGATGGCGATAAGGTGATGATCGTGCATCGCAACAAGGAAGTGGAACAGCAGTTCCTGTCGAGGTTGGAAGCCCTGCACTCCAATTTTATCCGTCCGGATGGTTCGCAGAACCTGGTGCTGAAAGGAGCGGATGTGCTGCGGAACAACTGGTTTTTCCTTTTTGTGGATGCCATGAACGAGATGAAGATTCCCGTTTATGGATTCGAAGCCCTGAAAAATTTCCGATTCAATACGGCCAAACCGCAAACCCGGATTCAGATCAGCAGCAATACCGACTGGTTTGATGCCAAGGTGGATATCGTGTTTGGTGACCAGAAAGTAACGGTTGCCGAGGTGAAGCGCGCGTTGGCCAACAAGCAGCAATTCGTTCAGCTCGACGATGGTTCACTGGGTATTCTGCCTGAAGAGTGGATCAAGCGTTATTCCCTCCTCTTCCGCATTGGCGAGGGCAAGGCGCAGAATCTGCGTTTGTCGAAATATCACATGAGTGTGATCGACGAACTCTACAACGAGCGAAACGAGGAAGAGCTGTTTGTTCAGCTCGAAGAGAAATACGACAGGTTGCGTGGATTTAAAAGTATCCGGGAAGTGGATCCGCCCAAACACTTGCAGCCCATTCTGCGGCCTTACCAGGCTTTCGGATTCCAGTGGCTGAACTATTTGAGCGAAGTGAACTGGGGTGGTATCCTGGCCGATGATATGGGTCTTGGTAAAACCATACAGGCACTGAGTTTTCTACAACATTACCGCGATTCGCACGAGGGACTGAAGGCGCTGGTGGTTTGTCCCACTACCCTGATGTTCAACTGGGAAAATGAAATCCGCAAGTTCACGCCCAATCTTAGCTATCATATTCATCATGGTGGCGAGCGTACGCGGAACAAGGCCATGCTCGAGTCGAAGAATATCATCATCACTACCTATGGTACGCTTCGCAGTGATATCAAGTTGCTGGTGGATATGGAGTTCGACTGTGTGGTGCTGGATGAATCGCAGGCGATCAAGAACCCCGCGAGCAAGGTTACCAAGGCAGCTTCGCTGCTACGGGCAAAACATCGGTTATGCATGAGCGGTACCCCGCTTCAGAATAATACTTTTGATATTTATGCGCAGATGAACTTCCTGAACCCGGGTATGCTGGGAAGCATGGAGTTTTTCCGCCAGGAGTTTGCCATCCCCATTGATAAGTTTGGTGAACAGGACCGGAAAGACCACCTGCGAAAGATTTTGTTCCCCTTTATTCTGCGTCGTACCAAGGAGCAGGTGGCCAAGGATCTGCCCGAAAAAACCGAGACCATTCTCTGGTGTGAAATGGAGGACGAGCAGCGTAAGATTTATGATGCTTATCGCAATGATTTCCGCGACAAGATTTTGGGTACGATTGAGAGTCAGGGTATGAGCCGTTCGCAGCTGACGATCCTGCAGGGATTGATGAAGCTGCGCCAGATCTGTGACTCACCCGCGATCCTGAACGAGCAGGAGAAATTTGAAAACCACTCCATTAAGCTGGAGGAACTGGGACGGGAAATCACGGAGAATATCAGTAATCACAAGGCCCTGGTTTTCTCGCAGTTCCTGGGTATGCTGGCGCTGATTCGTCAGAAGCTGACCGACCTGGGTGTTGAGTTTGAATATTTTGACGGCAGCACCTCGGCCGTGGAGCGTGAGCGCGCAATTCAGCGGTTCCAAAATGATGAGAAATGCCGGATCTTCCTGAT
>DATCJQ010000487.1:0-8100 GCA_036562745.1 Flavihumibacter sp. | reverse complement strand
AAACCGGAAAACAATAAGGCAAACAATAAAAACGGAACCTTGTTCATCATCTTCAATTTCGTTATTTCAATCTTTATCCCTCTAATTCACCTTCCCACTTGCTAACCGCGGAAGTTGCCAGTGCGTTACCCAGTACATTGGTCATACTGCGGAACATATCGCAAAAATGGTCAATCGGCAGTATCAACGCGATGCCTTCGGCCGGTATACCAAACATGGCACAGGTAGCAGTAACCACCACCAATGATGCCCTGGGTACGCCCGCTATCCCTTTACTGGTGAGCATTAACACCAGCAACATGGTCAGTTGGGTGCCGAGATCGAGGTGGATACCATAGGCCTGTGCGATAGCCAGGCTGGCAAAAGTCATGTACATCATACTTCCGTCCAGATTGAAACTATAGCCCAGGGGCAGAATAAATGCTACGATTTTATCCTTGCACCCGAATCGTTCAAGTTCTTCCGTCAGTTTCGGGAAAACGGCCTCACTGGATGTTGTACTGAAGGCGATCAGCAGCGGCTGGGCGATCCGTTTCAGCAGAGCCGGAACACGCTTTCCGAGAATCAGGTATCCCACCATCAGCAACACCATCCAGAGAACGGCGATACCGATGAGAAAATACAACATATAATGTCCGTAGAAACTGAAAATACTTAATCCATTGGTGGCGATCACTGCAGCCAGGGCACCGAATACACCCAGGGGAGCAAAAGCCATTACATAACCCACCATTTTCAGAATGATATGGGCCACCCCATCCAGGGCTTTGATGACGGGTTTAGCATAATCGCCAATAGCGGTGGCGGCCACGCCGAAGAATATACTGAAGACCACCAGTTGCAGGATTTCGTTGGTGGCCATTGCTTCAATCACGCTTTTGGGGAATACATGTTCCACGAAGTTCTTCAGGGAAAAAACCTGTGTTTTCCCGATCAGGTCGGCGGCATGGCTGGTATCGGCATCACTAAGATTGATGACTGCCCCGGGTTTGAAAAAGTTTACCAGCAGCATACCGATCAGCAGGCTGGCCAGCGAAGCAGTGATAAACCAGAGCAAGGCCTTGCCACCCACTCTTCCCACGGTTTTGAGATCGCCCAGCTTGGCAATACCAACCACCAGGGTGGAAAACACCAGGGGGGCGATAATCATCTGCACCAGCCGCAGGAAGATAGTGGTCAGGAGCTTGATCTTGTCCGAAAAAGAACTTATAAACTCAGGACTGGCATTTTGGTTAACAACATAACCAACCAGGATACCCAGTGCCATTGCTATCAATATGTAAAGCGTTAATCTGTTCTTTTTCGCCATTTTCAGTACTTAAGCTTTTGTAAGGAAGGCCGAAAGTTCGAAAAAATCCTGAGGCTACCAAAATAATCAGCGGAAATCGGCTTCCATTCAAAGTTTAGCGGCTGCGAATTAAATAATTATTTATTTTACGCCCTTCAAAACAGCTTAACAAAACACAATAAAAACTGATATGAGTTTATTCAGGAAGAAATCACTGTCGGCTTTACTGGCGACAGCCGCTGATTCTGAAAAAGGACTGAAACGAACATTGGGAGCTACCAATCTGGTAGCATTAGGGATAGGCGCCATCATCGGCGCCGGTTTGTTTGTGAGAACAGCGGCGGCTGCGGGACAGGCGGCTGGACCGGCCGTAACCATATCCTTTATTGTTGCGGCTATCGGTTGTGCCTTCGCCGGACTTTGCTACGCCGAATTTGCGGCCATGATCCCGATTGCCGGTAGTGCTTATGCCTACTCCTATGTAACCATGGGAGAACTGGTTGCCTGGATTATCGGCTGGGCCCTGATTATGGAATATGCACTGGGTGCCGCCACGGTATCCATCGCCTGGAGTGAATATTTGAATACGCTATTGGGAGGGGCGATTCCATATGAATGGTCGCACTCGCCATTTGAAAGCTTTACCGATGCCAACGGTGTGCTGCACCAGGGCATCATAAATGCTCCCGCGCTGATCGTACTGCTGCTGCTCACCCTCCTGCTGATCAAGGGTACACAGGAATCTGCCCTGGTAAACGCTATTATCGTGTTTATCAAAGTGGCAATCGTACTGATTTTTATCGCAGTGGGCTGGCAGTTTATCAATCCGGCTAATCACACACCCTACCTGATTCCCGAGGGAACACCTCCCTTCACCGATCAGGCCGGAAAAGTGATTGCCGATTACTCCGGCGTGTTCAAACATGGCTGGGGCGGTGTACTCGGTGGTGCAGCCATCGTATTCTTCGCCTTCATCGGTTTCGACGCCGTAAGTACGGCAGCCCAGGAAGCCAAAAATCCGGCCCGCGACATGCCGATCGGTATCCTCGGTTCCCTGGCGATCTGTACCATCCTTTATATCCTCTTCGGACACGTATTGACCGGGGTGGCACACTGGCAGGATTTTGTTGATCCCGTTAAAGGTCGCGAAGCTTCCGTAGCCTATGCCATTTCCGAATACATGCACGGATATGAATGGTTATCCACCGCGGTAACCATCGCCATCCTGGCCGGCTTCTCCTCCGTAATCCTCGTGATGCTGATGGGCCAGAGCCGTATCTTCTACACCATGAGTAACGATGGTCTGATCCCCAAGGCTTTCGGTGCCCTTCACCCGAAATACAAGACGCCGTATAAAGCCAACTGGATCCTCTTTGTATTCGTGGGATTGTTCGCTGCTTTTGTTCCCGGACACGTGGCCGGTGACCTCACCAGCTTCGGTACTCTCTTCGCCTTCGTACTGGTAAGCGCCGGTGTTTGGCTGATGCGCAAAAGCGATCCCAACACCAAACGTCCCTTCCGCACTCCCTGGGTTCCCTTTGTACCTATCATGGGTGTACTGGTTTGCGGTGCCATGATCTTCGCCCTCGACCGTCAGACCCTGACCGTGGCTATGATCTGGATGTTAATCGGGCTGGTAGTGTATTTCGTGTACAGCAAGAAACATTCTAAACTGAACCAGGAAGGACATACGCCCGGCGATGTACTTCCCAAAGCTTCCGATTTCGAAGGATAACAGATCGGAGCGCCAATAACGCTCTGTCTGAATACTTTCATCATAAAAAGAAGAGGTTGTCTGCCGGCGGGTCGACAGCCTCTTTTTTTTAGGGCCTGCACGATTTGGGAATCATCACCCCGAAAATTTTAGTTTATCGTACCTTTGCCCGCCGAAAGTCTATTTTAATTAATCAACAATACATTTCTATGGGTCGCATATTTGAAGTTCGTAAAGCCACGATGTTCGCCCGCTGGGACCGGATGGCCAAACAGTTTACCAGAATCGGTAAAGAGATTGCAATTGCTGTAAAAGCAGGCGGACCTGACCCCAATACCAACCCGGCTTTACGTCGCTGTATCCAGAACGCCAAGTCGGTAAACATGCCCAAAGACAGGGTGGAAGCCGCTATCAAACGTGCGCAGGGTAAGGATATGGAAAACTATGAGGAAATCCTCTATGAAGGATACGGTCCCCATGGCGTTGCGATCCTGGTGGAAACTGCCACCGACAACCACGTACGCACCGTTGCCAACGTAAAGGCAATTTTCAATAAGGGAAATGGCGCCCTGGGAACCAGCGGCAGCGTTAGTTTCCAGTTCAAGAAAATGGGAGTATTCAAACTCAAACCCGAAGGCCTCAACGCAGAAGATCTCGAGCTCGAACTGATCGACTTCGGTCTGGAAGAACTCGGTGAAGGAACCGGCGAAAATGGCGAAGACGTGCTGGTTATACGCTGTGCATTTACCGATTTCGGCAACATGCAGAAAGCACTCGAAGAGAAAAACCTCACTCCCATCAGCGCAGAACTGGAATGGATTCCCCAAAACACTGTTGTACTGCCCGAAGAACAGGCACAGGATGTGTTGAAACTCGTCGATAAACTGGAACAGGACGAAGACGTTCAGAAAGTATTCCACAACCTGGCTTAAAGCCAGGTTTTTTTATGGTTATACGTCGAAATAGACGTAACTTTCTATTGTCTGATAGAAGACAATCCGCCCCCTCTGCATCCCCTTTATTCCGAACCATATTCTTAAGATTACTCACTTCAATCTTGGTATATGGACGCAAACACATCTTCACCCGACCGCAGCCAAAAAACGTTCATCCGATTATGCCTGTCGTTAATTGGACTGCTTGTATTTATTCCTGGGGCCAGACTTACCACTGAGGCGCAGCCTAACAGGGCTCCGGTTTATCTTGAAGTAAATCTCTACAAGGTAAATCCCGACAAAATCGAAACCTATCTTCAGCTCATGCAAAACTTTGGCCGGCGTATCAACGCAGCCATGGTGCGCGACAACAAAATCCAGGGCTGGTATTTTTATCAGGTTGTATTATCTCCTGAAATCGAAAGACCCTACGATTATGTTTCCGTGAAAGTGACTACCGGTTTCAGCGATATGATCGATAACATGTCGCCTTTAAAGGAGTATTACGACAAGATCAAAACCGCCAGGGAGCCGGCTTTCGAAAAATTCTACGCCGATCTCCTCTCCTGCCAAACCCTGGTGCGGAAAGAAATCTTTCTGCATCGCGCGGGACTTGACCCCAAAACACCGGTTTCCAAATATGTACAGATCGACTACATGAAACCGTTACCCGGCAAACGGGATGAATACATGAAGATGGAAGCCGAAGTGTTTTACCCCATCCATCAGGAACGGATCAAGATTGGCGCACTAACCGACTGGGCGCTCTACGAGAAGTACCTGCCCTTCACCACCAAAGCCGAATACGATTTTGTGACGGCCAATTTCTTTGATAATCCGCGGGCGATCATCGATCCGAAATACGAGGAGGCATTCAACAATATCCCCAACAATATTGATTTCATCCGGCTAAGCGGACAGATCGACCAAACCCGCACCATGGTTCGTAGTGATATCTGGAAACTGGTGACATACGCTGATCAGTTGTCGAATTGATGTGCGGTTTCAGTGCGGGCATTATTTTAACGGAACCTGGCTGCGATAGATACCTGGCAGTTGCCAATGGTACCGTACGGCCAGCATACGCACTGCGAAGATCAAAAGTATGCAAACGGAATTGACGAATTCAGAGGCGATATCGATATTTCTCAGCAGGAAGAAACAGATGCCGCCGATAATGGCAGCAGAGGCATAAATTTCCTTACGGAAAAGATAGGGCACATTGTTGAGAACCACATCCCTGATGACACCTCCGAAACATCCGGTGATTACGCCCAGGGTGATGCAAATTCCGGGAGGATAACCCGCATTCAGCCCTTTATCAATTCCCGCAAGGGTAAACAAACCCAAGCCCAGGGCATCAAAGGCATTGAGCAGCGGTTCCATTTTTTTGAGATTGGCAGCAAACAGCATGCTGCACACGGCAGCAACAAGCACCACTCCGATGATCAGGCTGTTTCGAAGCCAGGGCACCGGCAGATCGCCGATCATGATATCGCGAATGGATCCACCGCCAATGGCAGGAATAAATGCCAGAATGATCACACCAAAA
The DNA here is from genome assembly GCA_036562745.1 of Flavihumibacter sp. Classification (GTDB taxonomy): domain Bacteria; phylum Bacteroidota; class Bacteroidia; order Chitinophagales; family Chitinophagaceae; genus Flavihumibacter. The sequence goes on along the minus strand of DATCJQ010000487.1, from coordinate 2,611 downwards.
GCATCCAGCTTTTTCTCCATGGCAGCAAAAGCGCCCGACACGGCAAATGCAAACGTACCGAGCAGCTCTATTACCATCAGGAAATTAATATCCATGGATGCTGGATCTTTATTCGGCCATCATCTCCTGTACCACAGTGATGATATCTTCCATATTGGGTTTGCTGAAATAGTCGCCATCGCTTGCGTAAGCGGGACGATGTGCCTGTGCGGTAAGGGTGCGCGGTGCTACATCCAGCCAGCGATAACCGCCCTGCTCTTCCATCACTTTATTGAACATATAGGCAGCCGCCCCGCCCGGAACATCCTCATCAATAAAAAGAATGCGGCTCGTCTTTTTCAGTGAATCCAGAATGCTGTGATTGATATCGAAGGGCAGAAGCGTTTGTACATCGATCACTTCCGCATCGATGCCGATACCTGCCAGGTAATTGGCCGCCTCCTGAACTATGCGCAGGGTGGAACCGTAAGACACCAGGGTGATATCATTCCCGTGGCGAACCACTTCCGGAATACCCAGGGGCACCCTATACTCAAGCAAATTCTTTGGCAGTTTCTCCTTCAGACGATAACCATTCAGACATTCGATCATAATAGCCGGATCATTGGACTGCAGCAGCGTATTGTACATACCAACAGCTTGCACCATATTTCTCGGCACACAGACGTACATACCACGAAGCGAATTGATGATCATGCCCATGGGAGATCCGCTGTGCCAGATACCTTCCAGCCGATGCCCGCGGGTTCGTACAATCAGCGGACAACTTTGCTTACCGAAAGTGCGGTAATGCGTGGTGGCCACATCATCGCTCAGGGGCTGCAAGCCGTAAAGCAGGTAATCGAGATACTGAATTTCTGCAATGGGCCGCAGGCCTCTGAATGCAGCACCAATTCCCTGTCCCATGATGGTCAGCTCACGGATACCCGTATCCGAAATCCTGTCGGCACCGTATTTGGCCTGCAGTCCGGCAAAGCCCTGGTTTACGTCACCGATATACCCCACATCTTCGCCAAAAGCAATCACTTTGGGATTGGTGGCAAAGAGTTGGTCAAAGTATTTGTTCAGCACTTCATAACCGTTCACCATCGGTGCATCGGGCGCATATTCCAGCTCGGTTCCTTTCACTTTGAGTGCAGAACGCGGTCCTTCGTTGTAGAGTTTACTATTATACAGTGCCTGGTTTTCTTTTTTCAGTTCCTGGTAGTAATCGCGCAGCCAGAAACCGGCATCGTGTTTGCCCACCAGCTGGATAATTCTGAACAATGTGCTCATCACATCCCGGCGCATCGGTTCTTTTTCATTGCGCAGTTTTTGCAATACCGCCTCAATGGCTTCTGCCTTATCGGGTATCTGCTGTGCGGCACTGGTAGCCAGTTCAATTACCCGTGCCACCTGCTCCTTGATCGGTTTCTGATAAGTAGCCCATGCCCTGGATTTACAGTCACGCACATATTCCTTGGCCGCCAGTTCAATTTCAGCCAGCTCCTCTTCACTGCTGAGGGCGTTCTCAAGAATCCATTCCTTGAACTTTTTGATACAGTCGAACTTACGCTCCCACTCGAGGCGTTCGGGCGTCTTATAACGTTCATGGCTACCCGATGTGGAATGGCCCTGGGGTTGGGTGATCTCTTCAATATGAAAAACAGCCGGAATATGGGTATCCCGAATTTTCTGGATAGCCGGTTCCAGCAGCTCCACCATGCTGGCATAGTCCCAGCCCTTGAGTTTGTATACGTCGATGCCATTGGTTCCCTCCCGTTGCTGAAAACCTTTCAGTGCTTCGGAAATGGATCCTTTGGTGGTTTGCAATTTTTTCGGAACGGAAATCCCGTAACCATCATCCCACACGAAAATTGCCAGGGGGATCTGCATCACGCCCGCGGCATTCACGGCTTCCCAGAAATGGCCTTCCGAAGTAGAGGCGTCGCCGATGGTACAAAAACATACTTCATTTCCGTTCTGCGACAAATCGGGGAATGCTTTCAGCGCATCTACCTTACGGAACAACTTGGATGCATAGGCCAGTCCCACGGCGCGCGGCATCTGCGATGCTGTGGGCGCCATATCGCTGGTAATATTTTTCTGTTTGGCAAGCGGCAACCAGTTGCCATCCGCATCGGTATTGGGAGTGGCGAAATGTGAGTTCATCTGCCTGCCCGCGCTGAACGGATCTTCGTTCACATCGGGATTGGCATAAAGTTGTGCAAAAAACTGTTCGATGGTTGCCTGCTGACTGGCAAATACAAAGGTCTGATCACGATAATAACCCGCACGATAATCGCCGGGACGGAAAAATTTCGCTACTGCAATCTGTGCCACTTCCTTACCATCCCCAAAAATTCCAAACTTGGCTTTTCCTGTTAACACTTCCTTTCTTCCCATCAAACTGGCTTCCCTGCTCTCACAGGCCAATCGGTAATCACTGAGTACTTCTTCGCGAAAACGGTCGAAACTAAGTTTCTCCGCCGCTGCCAGATCGTTTTCAAGCAGATTTTCCATCCGGCAAATCTAAAGGAAATCGACAATGCGAACAACCGTTAGTTTTCCACGGGTGTTGAAAGAGCCAATTCCGTCACAATAGCTATATTTGTTCTACGTTGTAGAGATA